>JALAGK010000212.1 GCA_022712475.1 Enterobacteriaceae bacterium | reverse complement strand
CCAGCAGCCGCTGCCTCAGGGCACACATCTGCTGGTTAATGGTTTTCAGGTCACCAGCAAATTGCAGGACGATATCTGGCAGCTGTGGCTGCAAAGCCAGAAAAGCATCATTCCTGTTGTTATTCATCAGGATGAGGCGATGACAGAATGTGCCGCGGCGAAGCAACCGCTGGGCGAGTACCAGCCGCAGGCGCTGGCCGCTGAGGAGATGATGACGCTGGCAAGCTGGTGCCTGTTGAATTTCGTCGGAGGCGCAGCATGAGCGTCATGACACGCTGGTTGCTCACCACGCCGGTCAGCCAGCGTCTTGGCGAACGGTACATGCACTATCGTCGCCACGGCGCGCCGCCTTTTAGCGCTGCGCTGGGATGCCTGATGCTGGTCCTTGGCTGGACCTTTCTGCGTTTTGAGAGTGAGCGCTGGCGCGGTGTTCGCGAGCAGCGCACTCGCCTGTATCCGCAGATTGACGCTTCACGCCCGCGCCCGCTGGATGTGGCGCGCTATATCATTCAGACACTGTGGCTGCTGGTAGCGTTACCGCGTGAAGGCTGGGTGCGCCCTAAATGGCAGCGCTTTGACCGCGTTGCGGCATGGCGTGACAACTACCAGACCTGGATGCAGACGCTACCGCAGCGCCTGAACGCACGTACCGAGCACCTGGAGCAGGAAAAAGAGCTGGGTCACCTGAGCGCGCGCATGCGCAAAATCATTCTCTGGGTCATCACCATTTTTTCAGCGGTACTGGCACTGCTGTGTATCACCCAGCCGTTTAGTCCGCTAGCGCAGTTTATTTTCCTGATGCTGCTGTGGGGCATTGCGATGATAGTACGACGCATGCCGGGGCGCTTCTCGGCGCTGATGCTAATTGTGCTGTCGCTCACGGTATCCTGTCGCTATATCTGGTGGCGCTATACCTCAACGCTTAACTGGAATGACCCGGTAAGCCTGGTGTGCGGCCTTATTCTGCTGTTCGCCGAAACCTACGCCTGGATTGTGCTGGTGATGGGCTACTTCCAGGTTGTCTGGCCGCTTAACCGCCAGCCGGTGCCGCTGCCAAAAGACATGAGCACCTGGCCTGCGGTCGATATTTTTGTGCCGACCTACAACGAAGACCTGCACGTGGTCAAAGGCACCATTTACGCCTCGCTCGGTATCGACTGGCCGCGTGACAAGATTACCATCTGGATTCTGGACGACGGTGGACGCGAGGAGTTTCGTAAATTCGCCGAAGAGGTGGGCGTGAAATATGTGGCGCGCACTACCCATGAGCATGCCAAAGCGGGCAACATCAACAATGCCATGAAGCTCGCAAAGGGCGAATTCGTGGCGATTTTCGACTGTGACCACGTACCGACCCGTTCCTTCCTGCAACTGACCATGGGGTGGTTCTTCAAAGACAAAAAGCTGGCGTTGATGCAGACGCCGCACCATTTCTTCTCGCCGGACCCCTTTGAGCGCAACCTGGGGCGTTTTCGTAAAACTCCAAACGAAGGCACGCTGTTTTACGGGCTGGTGCAGGACGGTAATGACATGTGGGACGCTACCTTTTTCTGCGGCTCCTGCGCGGTGATTCGCCGCCAGGCGCTCAACGAAATCGGGGGGATTGCGGTAGAGACGGTCACCGAAGATGCCCACACCTCCCTGCGCCTGCACCGGCGCGGCTATACCTCGGCCTACATGCGTATTCCGCAGGCGGCAGGGCTTGCTACCGAGAGTCTGTCAGCCCACATTGGCCAGCGTATCCGCTGGGCGCGAGGTATGGTGCAAATCTTCCGTCTGGACAACCCGTTTTTCGGGAAAGGCCTGAAGCTCCAGCAGCGTTTGTGCTATGCCAATGCCATGTTCCATTTCTTGTCAGGGCTGCCGCGGCTTATCTTCCTGACCGCACCGTTGGCCTTCCTGCTGCTGCACGCCTACATCATTTACGCGCCCGCCATCATGATTGCGCTGTTCGTGCTGCCGCACATGATTCACGCAAGCCTTACCAACTCGAAGATTCAGGGCAAGTTCCGCCACTCGTTCTGGAGTGAAATCTACGAGACGGTACTCGCCTGGTATATCACGCCACCGACGCTGGTAGCGCTGATTAACCCGCACACAGGTACGTTCAACGTCACGGCCAAAGGCGGGCTGGTGAAGCACGAGTATGTGGACTGGGTGATTACCCGGCCTTATCTGTGGCTGGTGCTGATTAACCTGCTGGGCATTGCCTTTGGCGTGTGGCGTTTCTTCTGGGGACCAGAGAACGAAATGCTGACCGTGGTTGTGAGTATTGTCTGGGTGGTTTACAACCTGATTATTCTCGGCGGTGCGGTGGCGGTATCGGTAGAAAGTAAGCAGGTACGTCGTTCACACCGCGTGGAAATCGCCATGCCTGCGGCTATCGCCCGCGACGATGGCCACCTGTTCCCGTGTACGGTGCACGACTACTCCGACGGCGGTGTGGGCATCAAGATGCACGGCGACACGGGCTTTTTGAACGGCCAGCGTGTGCATCTGTTGCTCAAGCGCGGGCCGCAGGAGTTCTCGTTTGCCGCCCGCATTGTGCGTGTGATGGGGCCGGAAATCGGCCTGCAGCTGGAGCAAATGGACACCCGCCAGCACATCGATTTTATTCAGTGTACGTTTGCCCGCGCCGATACCTGGGCGCTGTGGCAGGACAGCTATCCCGAGGATAAACCGCTGGAAAGCCTGCTTGATATTCTCAAGCTGGGCTTTAGCGGTTACCGCCATCTTGCGGAGTTCGCGCCAACGTCAGTGAAATTCATATTCCGCAGCTTAACGCTTTTGATTGACTGGGTGGTGTCGTTCATTCCCCGCAGGCCGCTACAGGCGGCCGGGACAGAACAGACCACGCCGGTCATGGCACAACAATGATGATAATGTGATGAAAAGAAAACACGCCTGGATTTGTGCAGTGGTTTTGGGGCTTAGCGCTTCTCACTTCCCGCCTGGGTTTGCTGCGCCCGCAAACCCTCACGCTACGCCTGCGCCAACGGTGCCCGCTGTTGCGCCTGCGACGCAAGGTATTGTCACGCAGGGACCTGAGCAGGTAGATGCCCTGACGCCCGCCGAGCCTGAAAGCGGTAACCCGAATGCCCCCATTGGCGCGGTCATGCCGGGCGTAGAAGGCGCCGGTGCGCCCGTTATGGTGGATGAAAATGCGCCGTCACGCGAAGTGAAACTCAACTTTGCGCAAATTGCGCCACCGCCGGGTAGCATGGTGCTGCGCGGTACGAATCCAACTGGCGGGGTGGAGTTTGGCCTGCGTAGCGACGAAGTCGTGTCGCGCGCGGTGCTGAATCTTGAATACACGCCGTCTCCGGCGCTGCTGCCGGTGCAGTCACAGCTTAAGGTGTACCTCAACGACGAGCTGATGGGCGTGCTGCCGGTCACCAAAGAGCAGTTAGGGCAAAAGACCCGCGCGCAGATGGCTATCGACCCGCTGTATATCACCGACTTTAACCGCGTGCGCCTCGAGTTTGTTGGGCATTATCGCGACGTGTGTGAAAACCCGGCCAACAGTACGCTGTGGCTGGATGTTGGGCGCAATAGCTCGCTGGACCTGTTTTACCAGACGCTCTCGGTACGTAATGATTTGTCCCATTTCCCCATTCCGTTCTTTGATGCCCGCGATGATCGCAGCCTGGTGCTGCCGATGGTATTTGCCAGCGCGCCGGATATTGCACAGCAGCGTGCGGCAAGCATTATCGCCTCCTGGTTTGGTACGCGTACTGTCTGGCGCGGTCAGAACTTCCCGGTGTTTTACAATAGCTTGCCGGACAGCAACGCCATTGTATTTGCGACCAATGACAAGCGACCGGACTTCCTGCGGGAGCACCCGCCGGTGAAAGCGCCAACTATCGAGATGATGAATCATCCGACCAACCCCTATGTGAAACTGCTGGTGGTGTTTGGCCGCGACGATAAAGACCTGTTGCTGGCCGCGCGCGGAATTGCACAGGGCAGCATCCTGTTTCGCGGCAATGCGGTTACCGTGGATGACGTCAATCCGCTGCTGCCGCGCAAGCCGTATGATGCTCCCAACTGGGTACGTACCGACCAGCCGGTAACCTTTGGCGAACTGAAAACCTATGAAGAACAGCTACAGTCAAGCGGTCTTGAGCCGGGTTCGATTGCGGTTACCTTGAATCTGCCGCCGGATCTGTATTTGCTGCGCAGCAACGGTATCGATATGGATCTGAAATATCGCTACACCGCCCCGCCTATCAAAGACAGCTCACGCATGGATATCAGTCTGAACAACCAGTTCCTGCAATCCTTTAGCCTTGAGCCCAAAGAGAAGAAAAACAACCTGCTGCTGCATTTGCCGGTAGTACAGGGTCTGCTGGACGGTAAAAACGATGTTTCCATTCCGGCGCTGCGCCTGGGCGCGGCTAACCAGCTACGTTTTGACTTCCAGTACATGAACCCGATGCCGGGTGGCTCCATTGAAAACTGTATTACCTTCCAGCCGGTACAGAATCACGTGGTGATTGAAGACGAGTCGACCATCGACTTCTCGCGCTATCACCACTTCATTGCCATGCCTGACCTGCGTGCGTTTGCTAACGCCAGCTTCCCGTTTAGCCGTATGGCGGATTTGTCGGAAACGATGGTTATCGTGCCGAAACAGCCAACGTCAGGCCAGCTCACCACGCTACTGGATGCCATGGGCACCATCGGTGCGCAGACCGGTCTGGCTGCGGTGAACGTGACGCTCACTACAGACCCGCAGGAAATTAAATCTAAAGATGCCGACATACTGATTATTGGCGGTATCCCGGCCAAACTGAAAGACGATAAGCACATTGACCTGTTGGTAGAAGCGGCGATGAGCTGGGTGAAAATGCCGTTTCGCCAGACCACGCTGCCGAGCATTATGCCGAGCCAGGAAGACCGTACGCCAGACGTGCAGACTACTATCAGTTCTGATGGCCCAATGGCGGCCATTGTGGGCTTCCAGTCTCCGTGGCACAGCCAGCGCAGCGTGATTGCGCTGTTGGCCGACAGCCCGCGTGGCTATGAATTGCTTAACGGCGCACTCAATGACAGCGGCAAACGCGCGGCGATGTTTGGATCGGTGTCGGTGATTCGTGAGTCCGGCGTGAACAGTCTGCGCGTGGGTGATGTGTACTATGTGGGGCATCTGCCGTGGTTTGAGCGTATCTGGTATGCGCTGTCAAACCACCCGGTGCTGCTGGCGGTGTTCGCTGCAGTCATTGTGCTGCTGATGGCCTGGGTGCTGTGGCGCGTACTGCGCATCATCAGCCGTCGTCGTCTGGATCCGGAGGATGAATAAGCCAATGTTGTGGTGTAAAACACTGGCCGCGGGCGTCTTGCTGGCGGCCGCAGGCGCAAATGCCGCCTGCGACTGGCCCGCGTGGAACCAGTTTAAGCAACACTATATCAGCGACCAGGGGCGTATTATCGACCCCAGCGACAAACGCCAGATAAGCACCTCTGAAGGGCAGAGCTACGGCTTGTTTTTTGCGCTGGTTGCAGACGACCGTGAGGCATTCAGTCAGATTCTGGACTGGACGCAGAACAACCTGGCGCAAGGGTCAATGAAAAGTACGCTGCCCGCCTGGTTGTGGGGGCATGGCGAAGACGGCAAATGGGCGGTGCTGGACAGCAACTCGGCCTCAGACTCTGACTTGTGGATTGCCTGGGCGCTGCTCGAAGCAGGCCGCCTGTGGGATCGTCCGGATTATGACGAACTCGGCCAGCAGTTGCTCAAACTTATCGTCAAAGAAGAGGTGGTGAACATTCCCGGTCTTGGTGAGATGCTGCTGCCGGGCAAAGTGGGGTTTGTTAAAGATAATGGCTGGAAGTTGAACCCGAGCTACCTGCCGCTGCAGTTACTGGCGCGTTTTGAGCGCTACGGCGCGCCCTGGAAAGCAATGCGTGCGCCGGCGCTACGCTTGCTGCTGGAAACCTCGCCGAAAGGCTTTGTCCCAAATTGGGTGCGCTGGCAAAAAGATAAATACTGGCAGATGCAGGAGACACCGGCGCTGGTCGGCAGCTATGACGCTATTCGTACCTACCTGTGGGCAGGCATGCTTAGTGATAAAGATCCTGACAAGGCGCGTCTGCTTACGCATTTTCAGCCGATGGTCAACGCCACGGTGGAGCGCGGCGCACCGCCGGAAAAGATTGATGTGGTCAGCGGTAAACTAACAAATGACGGGCCGGTGGGCTTTTCTGCCTCACTGTTGCCCATGCTGCAGGATAATGAAGCGCTCTACGTGCAAAGAAGCCGTGTTGCACAGAATTACCCCGGGACGGATGCCTACTACAGCTATGTATTAACACTGTTTGGCCAGGGTTGGGACCAGCAGCGTTTTCGCTTTACTTCTCAGGGCGAGCTGGTCCATGACCGGGGGCAGGAATGCGCGGTTTCTCATTAAGTCTTATTACGCTTTCTATTGGCATGGCTTTCATGCCGCTGACGACCTCCGCAGCACCGTCGGTGCAGCAGCAATTGCTGGAACAGGTGCGCCTCGGCGAGGCCACTAACCGCGACGACCTGGTGCGCCAGTCGCTCTACCGTCTGGAGCTGATTGCGCCTGATGACCCGCAGGTGATGGCCGCTCAGGCCCGTTATCTGCTGCGTCAGGGCGATAACGCGGGTGCGCAAAAACTGCTCGATAAGCTCAAGAAAAATGCCCCGGACTCTGCGGCCACAAAGCAGGCGCAGACGGATGCGACGGTTGCTTCGCCGCAAGGCAGCCAGACGTTGCAACAGGCGCGCCTGTTAGGCACGACCGGTCACGTGCCGGAAGCTATCGACGAATACAAAAAACTGTTTAAAGGTGATACGCCGCCGGATGGCGATCTGGCCGTGGAATACTGGATGCTGGTGGCTCGCGTTCCCGCCGAGCGCGCCAGGGCAATGAAAGAACTGGCGGCGCTCAACAAGCGTATGCCGGGCAACAACACGCTGCGTGCTGGGCTGGCGCAGATGCTGTTTAGCGACGATCGCCGCGAAGAAGGGTTTGCGCTGCTTGAGCAGATGTCGCGCTCGAGCAGTGGGCGCGGCCAGGCGGCCGACATGTGGTATGCGCAGGTGTCGCAAATCCCGGTTAGTGCCGCGAGCGTGGCCGCACTTCAACGTTTTCTGAGCGTGTTCGACGAAGGCGAGACGGTGGATAGCGCCAAAGCTAAACTGGCACAGCAACAGCAACAGCTGGCCGACCCGACCTTCCGTGCTCGTGCGCAGGGATTAGCAGAGGTGGCAAGCGGTAGCGGCCAGAAAGCCGTGGCGCCGCTTAAAGCGGCACTGAGTAAAGACAAAAACGACGCCGAACTGGTGGGCGCGCTGGGTGAGGCTTATTCCCAACAAAACAACCGCGCGGCGGCAGTACAACAGTTACAGAAAGCGCTGCGGATGGATCCGAACAACGACAGCAGCGGCAAGTGGCAGGGTTTGTTGCAGACCAATCATTACTGGCTGTTGATTGACCAGGGTGACAAGGCCCTGGAGGCAAAAAACACGGCGCTGGCGCGCCAGAAATATGCGCAGGCGCGCAGCGTGGATAACACCGACAGCTATGCAGTGCTTGGCCTGGGCGATGTGGCGGCGGCAGAGAACGACGACGCCAGCGCCGAGCGCTACTACCGCCAGGCGCTGCGTATGGACAGCGGCAACAGTAATGCGGTGCGCGGGCTGGCGAACGTATACCGCCGCCAGTCACCGGAGCGCGCCGAGGCGTTTATTCGCAGCCTTAATGTGAGCCAGCGGCGCAGCATTGACGATATCGAGCGCAGCCTGACCGACACGCGCCTTGAGCAACAGGCCGAGGCGCTGGAGGCGAAAGGCAGCTGGGCGCAGGCCGCCGCGCTGCACCGTAAGCGCTTGCAGATGGACCCGGACAGCGTCTGGATTGTCTACCGGCTGGCAAAAGATCTGGATGCCGCCGGGCAGCGTCGCGAAGCCGACGGGCTGTTCCGCGCGCTTGCCAGCAAGAAACCCAATGACCCGGACCAGGTTTACGCTTATGGGTTGTATCTCTCCGGTACCGATCGCGACAGTGCGGCACTCAGCCATCTCAGCACGCTGGCGCAAAGCAAGTGGACGGACAATATTCATGAGCTGGCCGATCGGCTGCGCTTTAACCACACTTTAGAAACCGCTAACCGCCTGCGCGACAGTGGCCAGGAGCCGCAGGCCATTGCGCTGTTGCGCCAGCAAGCGCCATCGGATCGCATTGACTTAATTCTTGCCGACTGGGCCGGGCAGCGGGGCGACCTCTCTGAGGCTCGCACGCTGTATGAGAAAGTGCTCTCACGCAGCCCGGACAATGACGACGCACTGCTGGGGCTGACTGAAACGGCCATTGCCCAGGGCAACAAGGCCGACGCGCGCAGCCACCTTGCACGTTTTGCCACGCTCACGCCGGCCGAGCCGCCATCAATCAACGTGGAACGCCGCGTAGCAAATGCCTGGTCGGCACTTGGCGACGAATCGCGTGCCCAGCAGATTTATGACCGTATTATCCCGCAGGCGCGTAACCTGCCGCCGTCGATGGACAGTGCGCTGGTGATGCGTGATGCAGCCCGCTTCCAGGCCGCGAACGGCCATCCTCAGCAGGCGCTACAGACGTATCGTGATGCGATGGTGGCGGCTGATATCACCGACAAGCGCCCGGAGGATAACGACAGCTTTACCCGTCTTACACGTAACGATGAGAAAGACGACTGGCTCAAGCGCGGGCTGCGCAGCGATGCCGCCGACCTCTATCGCCAGCAGGACGTGAACGTCACGCTGGATCACGAATACTGGGGTTCCAGCGGTACACCGGGCTATTCGGACCTCAAAGCGCATACCACGATGTTGCAGGTTGATGCGCCGCTCAGTGACGGGCGCATGTTCTTTCGTACCGATATGGTGAATATGGATGCCGGCAGCTTTGGTGGCAACCACACTGAGAAGTGGGGCACCTGCTACGAGCACGGCTGTGACAGCAACTTTAACCAGCGAGCGAATGGCGCGAGCGTTGCCGTTGGCTGGCGTAACAGTACCTGGGAAGCAGACATCGGCACCACGCCGATGGGCTTTGATGTGGTGGATGTCGTAGGCGGCGTGAGTTACGCCAGCGATCTGGGTCCGATTGGCTATACCGTTAATGCCCATCGCCGCCCAATTTCAAGCTCCATGCTCTCCTTTGCCGGGCAGCGTGACCCGAACACCAATACGGTGTGGGGCGGCGTACGTGCTGCGGGCGCGGGTGTCAGCATTAGCTATGATAAAGGCGAAGCGCACGGCGTGTGGTCAAGCCTGGGTATGGATCAGATTACCGGCAAGAACGTGGCCGATAACTGGCGGGCGCGTTGGATGACCGGTTATTACTATAAGCTCATTAACGAGAACAATCGCCGTGTGACCGTGGGTCTGAACAACATGCTCTGGCACTACGACAAGGACCTGAGCAGTTACACGCTCGGCCAGGGTGGCTATTACAGCCCGCAGCAGTACGTATCGTTCTCTGTGCCGGTCGTGTGGCGTCAGCGTACCGAGAACTGGTCCTGGGAGGTGGGAGGATCGGTGTCGTGGTCACATTCCAAAACCAACGACCAGCGCCGCTATCCGCTCGCGAACCTGATCCCGAACGATACCGACTACCCGGATAAGTTTGCGATGGAGACCGGCTCGGCCTCGTCCGGCGTGGGTTACACCGCTCAGCTTCTGGTGGAGCGACGCTTAACGTCACACTGGTCGCTTGGCGCAGGTGTGGATATTCAGCAGGCGAAGGATTACACCCCAAGCCATGCACTGATTTTCCTGCGTTACTCTCAGCAAGGCTGGCAGGGCGATATGGATATGCCGCCGCAGCCGCTGGTGCCTTACGCCGACTGGTAATTATCCGTAATAACGGGACAAGGGCGGCAAAAAAGACGCCTGATGCAGTATACTCTGGCCGCATAACGTTATAGAGATGCACAACCAGAGTCAGCGCGGAGAGTGAGTTTGCGAGTCAGGCGTTCGTTAACGATAAAACAAATGGCGATGGTGGCGATTGTCTCCATCGTCTTCATTTTTGTTTTTGTCGTTGTGCAGTTATTCCATTTTGTCCAGCAAAGTCGCTATACCACGGCCACACAGATGGAGAGCATCGCCCATACCGTGCGCAAGCCACTGTCTGCGGCTATCCTGAAGGCCGATATTCCCGAGGCCGAAAGCATTCTTAACAGTATCCAGCCCGTGGGTGTGATTGGCCGTGCCGACGTGGTGCTGCCTAACCAGTTCCAGGCGCTGCGCGTCAGCTTTATTAATGAGCGCCCGGTGCCGATGCTGATTTCACGTCTGTTTGAGCTTCCGGTCCAGATAACGCTACCGCTCTATTCGCTGGAGCGCCCGGCGAACCCGCAACCGCTCGCTTACCTGGTATTACAGGCCGACTCCTGGCGAATGTACAAATTCATTATCAGTACCATGTCGACGCTTATCACCACCTGGCTGTTGCTGGCGCTGGTGATGACGGTGGCAATAACCTGGTGTATCAACCGCCTGATTGTCCATCCGCTGCGCAAAATGGCGAAAACCCTCGACGGACTGGATGTTGACGATGTCGCCGGGCATCAGCTTGACGTACCGCGCCTGCATCAGGACGATGAGATTGGCATGCTGGCGCGCAGCTATAACCGCAACCAGCAGCGTCTGCTACACCTCCAGCAGGAGGTCCAGGCGCAGGCGACCCGTCATGCCGTCTCTGGCTTGCCAAACAAAACATTGTTGCAGGCGCTGTTGGACCAGACCCATTCCGGCGAAACGGCGTTACTGATTGTGGCCTGTGAAACGCTGCGCGATGCTGCGGCGGTGCTCAATGAAGAGCAGCGTGACATGCTGCTGCTGAGTCTGGTGGATAAAATTCGCTCGGTACTGCCACAAGAGGTAGTGCTGGCGCAGGTGAGTCACTATGACTTCGCCGTGCTGATGAGCGGCGTGCGCGATCCGTGGCAGGCGATGATGGTTGCCGAGCACATTGTTGATGCACTCAAGCAAAAACTGCCGGTGCAGTCGCTGCCGGTGCGTCCGTCGGCCAGCATTGGGATTGCGATGGGGGAGCCGGACCTGTCGGGTGAGCTATTGTACCGTCATGCCGTCTCCGCCATGTTCTCAGCACGCCGCCACGGTAAGCACCAGATTCAGTTTTTTAACCCGCAACAAATGGATGCTACACGTCAGCGCATGACCGAAGAGCACGATATTTTGCAGGCGCTGGAGCACGGCGATTTTGCGCTCTGGCTCCAGCCGCAGGTGGATTTGCGCAGTGGTCAGGTGGTGAGTGCGGAGGTGCTGTTGCGCCAGCGTCAGCCTGACGGTGAATGGGCGCTGCCGGAAGGGCTCATTGAGCAAATTGAGCGCTGCGGCCTGATGGTACGGGTGGGTAACTGGATTCTGGAAGAGTCCTGCCGCCTACTGGCCGACTGGCAGCGTCAGGATATTCATCTGGCGCTGAGTGTGAATCTTTCAGCGCTTCAGTTACTGAATTTTGAACTGGGGCCCATGCTCAATGAAATGATACATCGCCACCGGGTGGATCCCAGTGCGTTAATTCTTGAAGTGACGGAAAGCCGCCGCCTGAGTGACCCGGATGCCGCTGTGAGCATTTTACGCCCGCTGCATGACGCGGGGGTGCGCATCGCCATGGACGACTTCGGCATGGGGTATGCCAGCCTGCATCAACTGCACCGCATGAAGGCCATCCCTGTCGATATTCTGAAAATTGATAAAGTGTTTATCGACGCGCTGCCCGACGATGACAGCATGGTCGAGGTGATATTGTCACTTGCCGAGCGCCTTGAACTGGAAGTGG
>JALAGK010000211.1 GCA_022712475.1 Enterobacteriaceae bacterium | reverse complement strand
GTTCACGGGCGACCCAATGTAGTTGACGTGCGATCAGGCCAACGGACATGAGCCGCGGGTGGTCGTGGCCCTGCGCCACTATCAGAATATAGTTTTCAACATCTTTATCGACCACATACCACGGGTCTTCACTGCCTTCTTTAGTACCACCAATACCCAGCCCTTTACGCTGACCGAGTGTGTGATACATCAACCCCTGGTGCTCACCTACTTCATCACCGTCCACAGTAATGATTTTGCCAGGTTGAGCTGGCAGATAACGACCCAGGAATTCACGGAATTTGCGCTCACCAATAAAGCAGATACCGGTGGAGTCTTTTTTCTTTGCAGTGATAAGGTCGAGTTCTTCGGCAATACGGCGCACTTGCGGTTTCTCAAGTTCACCTACCGGGAACAGGCTCTGGGCGATTTGTTCATGGCCGAGCGTGTACAGGAAGTAGCTTTGATCTTTGTTGCCGTCGAGGCCGCGTAGTAAGCGGCTTTTACCCTCTACATCCTGGCGGCGCACATAATGGCCAGTAGCGATGTAATCTGCCCCCAGATCCTCGGCGGCGAATTCCAGAAAGGCTTTAAATTTGATTTCTTTGTTGCACAGAATATCGGGGTTTGGTGTACGCCCGGCTTTATATTCAGCCAGAAAGTGTTCGAATACGTTGTCCCAGTATTCTGCGGCAAAGTTTACAGTGTGCAATTCAATGCCGAGTTTATCGCAGACCGCCTGCGCATCTGCCAGATCGGCTGCCGCAGTACAGTACTCCTCGCCGTCATCTTCTTCCCAGTTCTTCATGAACAGGCCTTCCACGTGGTAACCCTGCTGTTTTAGCAGATACGCAGAAACGGAAGAATCGACGCCGCCGGACATGCCGACGATAACTTTTTTAGTACTGACTGACATGGAATTACTCACGCATTGAACTTCAGAGGCGGCATATTCTAGCATGCGATGCCGTCTCAGGCATCCCCTGTAAACGGCCAGTTAAATGCACTCAGCAGCTCGAGTGGATAACGCTGTGGCTGGTGATAGCAGCGCACGCTTTCTGCCACCAATGCCGAGCGCAGGTTAGTGGCCTGTAAGATTTGTTCAGCACTGAGCCAGTGGCAGCAGTCAATGTCGCTGTCGTGTGGTTTAGTGGGCTGCAGTTCAGGGAGATCAATAGCAAAAAGAAAGCGCAAAAACGGCGTCTGGTCGGGAGCAATCCACTGGTGTAACCGAATAAAAGTCTGCGGTTCGGCGTGAATGCCGGTTTCTTCCCACAACTCGCGATGGGCCGCCTGAACAAGCGTTTCGTTGGCTTCAAGATGGCCCGCTGGCTGGTTCCACAAGGCTTTGCCGTTGATGGTTTCTTCCACAATCAGAAATTTATCCTGGGCTTGTACCATACAGGCGACGGTAACGTGTGGTTTGAACACGGAAAGCTCCTTTACAGCGGTTTGTCGATGCGCGCGTAGATATCATTGAGTTCACGAATACGCTCATCGTAGCGTTTATTCAGGCAGATGCTGTCGCTTTTACACATCTTGCGTTGCTCAAGCCAGGCCTGCTGTCTGTCCTGCATCGCACCTCGCCCACCCATAGCGAACAGCCCTGTCAGGAAGCGATACTGTGTCGCCATTTCTACATCTTTATCATTAAGCGTACGGTTTGCGCAGATGGCCTTTTCATCCGGCGTGGTGGCCTTGATACAGTCAAAGCTTGCAGCCTGAGTGGCTGAAACCATAACCAGCAGGACGAGCGACAGCCGTTTTTTCATTAGCTTTTCTCCGGCAATGCAACATCACGCCATTCGCCGTTTGCCAGCCCGTCAAGCGTATACGGACCCATCGCGTAGCGAATCAGGCGCAGGGTAGGGAAGCCGACGTGGGCAGTCATGCGTCTAACCTGGCGGTTGCGGCCTTCATAGAGGGTTATCTTTAACCAACGGGTGGGAATGGACTGGCGTTCGCGGATAGGTGGCGTGCGTGGCCACAGCCAGGCGGGTTCCTCAACGCGTTCGACACCTGCGGGTAACGTGGGGCCATCGTTAAGTGTAACGCCACTGCGCAGCGCATTAATGGCATTATCATCAGGTTCACCTTCAACCTGCACATAATATATTTTACCAGTACGCTTACCCGGTTGCGTAAGTTTTGCCTGTAGCGCCCCATCATTGGTGAGTACCAGCAACCCTTCACTGTCGCGGTCCAGACGCCCGGCGGCGTAAACACCAGCCACCGGGATATAGTCCTTGAGCGTGCGACGCCCGGCTTCGTCGGTGAACTGGGGCAGAACATCGAAGGGTTTGTTAAACAGCACAAGACGCGCAGGCCCTGTTGGGCGACGGCGCGATGTGCGTTTTGGGCTGAATCGTTCAACCTTGTGATTTTTCGAAGAAAGTTTGCGCATAGTGTTTTCAGGCGAGGTCAATTGCCGCATTATAGCCGAATCACAACTGCCTTTCATGCGAACCAGAAGTCAGGTAGTATTGACAGGTTCATTACAAATCATTAACAAAAACAGTAGCAAGTCAGAAGCGCTCGAAGGAGAGGTGAATGGAAAGCAAAGTAGTTGTTCCGGCGGAAGGTCAGAAAATCACCCTGCAAAACGGCAAACTGAATGTGCCGAACAACCCTGTAATCCCTTACATCGAAGGGGATGGCATCGGTGTCGATGTGACCCCAGCGATGCTGAAAGTTGTGGATGCCGCCGTACAGAAAGCTTACAACGGTGAACGCAAAATTTCCTGGATGGAAATCTTCACCGGGGAAAAATCGACCCAGGTTTATGGCCAGGACGTTTGGTTACCGGCAGAAACGCTGGATCTGATTCGTGAGTATCGCGTTGCTATCAAAGGCCCGCTGACCACGCCAGTGGGGGGCGGTATTCGTTCTCTGAACGTTGCCCTGCGCCAGGAACTGGATCTGTACGTATGTCTGCGCCCGGTGCGTTATTATCAGGGTACCCCAAGCCCGGTTAAGCACCCGGAACTGACCGACATGGTTATTTTCCGTGAAAACTCTGAAGACATTTACGCCGGCATTGAGTGGAAAGCAGACAGTGCCGAAGCGACCAAAGTTATCAAATTCCTGCGTGACGAAATGGGCGTGAAGAAAATTCGCTTCCCGGAACATTGTGGTATCGGCATCAAGCCGTGCTCAGAAGAGGGCACTAAGCGACTGGTTCGTGCAGCGATTGAATACGCAATCACTAACGATCGCGATTCTGTAACCCTGGTTCACAAGGGCAACATCATGAAGTTCACCGAAGGTGCGTTTAAAGACTGGGGTTACCAGTTGGCGCGCGACGAGTTTGGCGGTGAACTTATTGACGGTGGCCCGTGGCTGAGCATTAAAAATCCAAAAACCGGTAAAGACATCGTTGTAAAAGATGTTATTGCTGACGCCTTCCTGCAGCAGATCCTTCTGCGTCCGGCAGAGTATGACGTTATCGCCTGTATGAACCTGAACGGTGACTACATCTCTGATGCCCTGGCAGCTCAGGTGGGTGGTATTGGTATTGCGCCTGGTGCCAACATTGGTGACGAGTGTGCGCTGTTTGAAGCAACTCACGGTACCGCACCGAAGTACGCCGGTCAGGATAAAGTGAACCCGGGTTCAATTATCCTCTCTGCGGAAATGATGCTGCGTCATATGGAATGGTTCGAAGCCGCAGACCTGATTGTTAAAG
>JALAGK010000210.1 GCA_022712475.1 Enterobacteriaceae bacterium | reverse complement strand
GTCAGAAACCATCATCGGTAAATGGCTCAGGAAAACTCACAAGCGCGATGCTATTGTGCTGGCAACCAAAGTCGGCATGGAAATGTCGCGTGAGAAAACCGGGCTTAAGCCGCACTACATTCGCCAGGCGGTGGAAGACTCCCTCAAGCGTCTGCAAACCGACTACATCGATTTGTATCAGGCGCACCGCGACGATCGGGATACGCCGCTTGAGGAGACGCTCGCCACCTTCGATAAACTGATAAAAGAAGGCAAAGTGCGCGCTATTGGTGCCTCGAACTATAGCGCCGATCGGCTGCAGACGGCGCTCGATATCAGTAAGCGCAACGGTATAGCGCGTTATGAGACGTTGCAACCGGAATACAATCTTTACGATCGCACCGATTACGAGTCCGGGCTTGAGCAGGTCGCTCGGGAAGCTGGTCTCGGTGTCATCAGCTATTATTCGCTGGCAAGCGGCTTTCTGAGCGGCAAATACCGCAGCCCGGCCGATGCGGGCAAAAGCCCTCGAGGTGAAAAGGTGGTGGGGCAGTATCTGAATCCACGCGGGATGAAGCTCCTTGAGGCGCTCGATAGTGTGGGTCGCGCACATCAGGTATCGCCTGCGCAGGTGGCGTTGGCGTGGTTAATGGCGCGACCGGGAATGACTGCCCCGATCGCGAGCGCAACATCGTTACAGCAGATTGAGGACCTGGCGGGGGCGATGCGGCTTACGCTCAGCGCAGAAGAGATTGTGCTGCTAAACGACGCCAGTCGGTAAATAAAAACGCCCCGGCTCAAAGCCGGGGCTATGGTGCGCAGGGCGTCACTTGATGTCGACTACACTGTTAATTTTGCCGGTATAGCCGGTTTTTGCTACTGCGGCGAGCAGCTTCTGGTTATCAAACCCGTCAGGTACTACCGCCACCGCCTGGCGCGTTTTTAACGAGGATTTCGCCTTAATCACGCCTTCGGTGCTGCGTAGCGCCTGATTGACCGAAATCACGCACAGTGAGCAGGTCATCTGCTCAATATCTATTGTGACCTGTTTGTTGGCAGCCCAGGTGAGTGGTGCGCACAGCAGCAGAATCAGGCAAAGTAATTTTTTCATTCACTTATCCCCATAAACCAGGGCAGAACGTAAGGCCAGCTTACCAGTATGAGCAAAAGCGGCACCGCCATCCAGTAGAGCACATGCAGCGTGCGCAGGCTAACAATGTTCACGCAGACCGGGTGTGGCGACAGATACAGCCGCCAGAAACCGCGCGTCATTAATCCGACGGCCAGCACAATCATTGGGATTTGCAGCCAGGCCAGGCCTGGTAGTGCGGTCAGCCCGGCGGCGGAAACGCCAAACAGCAGGTACAGCAGCGGGCCGATGCAGCAAAAGCTGGATGCCAGCGCCGCAGCCAGCGCTGCTGCGAGCGTAACCAGCGGCCCTTTAACGTTGCTCGGTGCTGATGTATTCATAGCTGAATGCCGCCGGATCGTAGAAATTGACCGGGTCGCCGTCCACTTCGGCATAAGGGTAGCCAAAGTTGTTGATGTCGCCCTGTTCCGCCTGCGGTGACAGCGTAAAATCGCGCCCGTGGTTAAAGCCTACCCAGTTCATTTCGATATTACCGAACAGGTACTCATTAACTGCCTCAACGTCCGGATTGCCGTTCTCTTTTTTCTCTGCCAGGCGCATTTTAGTGACGTCCGCCGGGTCAGCAGGAAGCCAACCATAGCCCGCCAGCCAGAACATAGCGCGGCAGTGCTGGGCCGCACTAATTTTTGCCACACCGCTGGCGTCGGCGCTGCCGAAGGCACCTTTGGAGTATTGAGCCAGTTTGCGTGAAGCTCCCAGACGAATACCGAACATTTCGCGTGCCGGGATCCCCGCCGCACGACACAGCGCCACAAACACCGAGTTAATGTCGGTACATTTGCCGCCAAGTTTGCCAGATTTGAGGATTTCGCCTACATCACCGGTGCCGCAGCCAATAACAGAATCATCACGGTGCATATGCGTGCGTACCCAGTCATGAATTAGGCGCGCTTGCTTGAGCGGCGATTTTTCACTGCCGATAATGTTCAGCGCGGTCTCTTTAACCAGACCATCGACCGGAATGTGCGGTGTGGGTTGCAGGAAAGGCTGAATTTCTGCCGGGATCACAATGCCGTCTTCTGGTACCTGCCAGCCGTTCAGCTTGCCGCTTTTCAGCGGTTCCCAGTCCTGGGTTTCAATGAGCATCTCCACGTTAACTTCCATTTTGCCACTGGCATCAGGCCAGGTTGCAAACAGGGTTTTTGCGCCATACTTATTGTTGGCAGTGAGATACGCCTGCTGATAGTTACCGGAAAAAGAGAGGTTCAGCAGCTGCTGAAAGGCAGTATCTTCCGGCACCGGGATCCACAGTTTAACCACGCCTTCCGAGCCTTGCGGCGGCTTAATATTATAGGTTTGCGTCATGATAAAGCGGCGGCGAGCCGATGGTGCGGTGTTTGTGGCGGGCGCGGCTGTGGGCGCGTGCTGTGCCAGAGTGGGTGTGACCAGTCCCAGCGTTGACAGGGCGGCTGCGCCCTTAAGAAAGTGTCGCCTTTGCATCTCTTTTTCCTTTTATGCGTCCAGATAAAGCTGGAGCTTAGCGCCGCAACTGCGGACGCCGGGGCATATTATGTGACCGGTTGGCGCGTGCGACAATCTTTCGCGCCATTTTTGTGTCCAGAAGCGTAAAATGAAGCGATCACCGGGCGTGAGTGTGCCGGTCAGGAGGAGTCATGAATATTAGCGACGTGGCGAAACGCACCGGCCTTACCAGCAAGGCGATTCGCTTTTATGAAGAGAAAGGACTGGTGACGCCGCCGTTGCGCGCCGAAAACGGCTATCGCAGTTACGGGCAAAAGCATCTTGAGGAGCTGACGCTGCTGCGCCAGGCTCGCCAGGTGGGGTTTAACCTGGAAGAGTGCGGTGAGCTGGTCGCGCTCTTTAACAATCCCGCCCGCCACAGTGCGGATGTCAAAGCACGCACGCTACAAAAGGTGGCAGAGATCGAGCGCCATATTGCCGAACTGAGCAGTATGCGCCAGCAGTTACTTGCACTGGCCGAAAGCTGCCCGGGTGACGACAGCGCCGACTGCCCCATTATCAACGGGCTTTCTGGTTGCTGTCATGGCAGGAATTAACCGCTAACCACGCCATGGGACAGGGCAGACAAACTTTGGTGCAAAGGTAAGGATACACCTATGAAAAAGGGCCTGCTGGCCCTTTTTATTGCGCTTTCACGTTAAGCGTAATGCCCTCAACGGCAGTGACAACCACGCGGCTACCTGCGGGCAAGTCCTGGTCGGCCCGCACCGGCCAACGGCTGTCGCCTATTCGGGCATTGCCGCGCCCGTTCACCAGCGCTTCATCCAGCACCAGTTCAAGACCAACCAGCGACTGGCCGCGCTGGTTGAGCGTATTTTCAGGTTTCACCTGCGCGTTACGGCGAGCCAGCCAGCGCCACCATAAAAATGCGCTTAATACTGTCAGTACCGCAAAGGACACACCCTGCCATTCGAGGTTCAGCGGAATAATCCACGTCACCACGCCGGTGACCACCGCCGCCACGCCACACCACAGCAGCCAGCCGCCGGTGCCGAGCATTTCAGCGGCCAGCAGCAAGCCGCCAAGCGTCAGCCAAAACACATGAGGATGGGCGACAATGGCGGCAATCATGATGGTTTACGCCCGTTTTTGCTCTCACCAATCAGCTCGCTAATACCGGCAATGGAGCCCATCAGGCTGCTGGCATCGAGCGGCATCAGCACCACTTTACTGTTATCGGCAGAACCAATTTGCTGGAGCGCATCGGTATACTTCTGTGCCACAAAGTAGTTCACGGCCTGGATATCACCCGCGGCGATTGCCTCAGACACCATTTTGGTGGCCTGCGCTTCAGCCTCAGCAGAACGTTCGCGCGCTTCAGCCTGCAGGAACGCGGACTGGCGCTCACCTTCTGCTTTAAGGATCTGCGACTGCTTCTCACCCTCAGCTTTAAGGATTTCAGCCTGGCGCACGCCCTCGGCTTCAAGGATATAGGCGCGTTTGGTTCGTTCGGCTTTCATCTGCGCGTTCATTGAGTTAATCAGCTCTTCCGGCGGGCGCACGTCGCGGATTTCAATACGCGTTATCTTCACGCCCCACGGGTTAGTCGCCTCGTCAACAATGTGCAGCAGGCGAGTGTTTATGCGATCGCGCTGAGACAACATCTCATCAAGCTCCATTGATCCCAGTACCGTACGGATATTGGTCATGGTGAGATTCACGATGGCCAGCTCAAGGTTGCTGACCTCGTAAGCGGCTTTCGCAGGATCGATAACCTGAATAAAGCACACCGCGTCAATGGTGACGTTGGCGTTGTCTTTGGAGATAACTTCCTGGGAAGGGATGTCGAGAACCTGCTCCATCATATTGATTTTGCGGCCAATTCTGTCCATGAAAGGCACCACAAGGTTCAGGCCCGGCTGTAACGTGCGGGTATAGCGACCAAAGCGCTCAACGGTCCACTGGAAGCCCTGAGGCACAATTTTGACGCCTGCGCTGACAATCACCAGCGCGACGACGATAAGAACGGCAATCACCATTAACATTGAATTAACCTCCTG
>JALAGK010000209.1 GCA_022712475.1 Enterobacteriaceae bacterium | reverse complement strand
GCCATGTACTGCCGCCAGCACCTTCCCCGCTTTGCGGGTCAGCTCAGGCATGTCGATTGTGTTGAGTAATCGGTCAAGACTCAGCCCCGGTGTCCAACGCGTGGCGGTCATACGCAGATGTCCATCAAGCCCCAGTAGCTCAAGTTGGCCCAGTGCTGTGCCTGTAGCACAACCTTGCAATACAGTGCCGTACTCTTTTGTGCTGGTGCAGCGAACAACCGCAAGCGGAGTGGCGTCACGATAAATACCCACAACACAGCGTCGTCCGGGTTTGTAACGTAAAAAACGCCAGTTGATATTGCTGTCGGCTGCTTCGTGCGGTAACCAGCGTTGCAACAGCGCCGCACGCTGTTGTTCATCCCAGAAAAGTGATAAATAGCGAATATCCCGGTCCTGGCTTGGGTGTTGCATCATGATGGCCTTGTCCGCGATAGCCAGCGGCGCATGAGGATGACCCGCACTTACCATCACCTGACGTTTAGGATGTGACCAGGATTGCGTAAAGCGAGCCTGACTCATGGCCTTGGCAAACCAGCGCTGAGGCTCGCCGTCATCCACGTCTATTTCCAACGCCAGCACGCAACTGGTACCCGGCTTGTAGCGCAAATAGCGTGTGCGTAATGTGCGGGCGTGGGCAAACGGCGTAAGCTGGCGTAGCGCGGCCAATAGCTGTGTATTATCCAGCAACAATGCCAGCCCCGGCAGTTGTGAGTCAGCGGCAATTAGCGCCTGCTCCAGCGCGTGAGCGGTCATAGCGCAACTCCTTTTTGTATATTCCACAGTTCGAAATAACGTCCCTGCTGCGCCATGAGCGCTGCATGATTCCCCTGCTCAATGACCTGCCCGCTATCGAGCAGCAGTATGCTGTCGGCTTTTGCCGCCAGGGCCAGATTGTGGGTAATGATGACCGTGGTTTTACCCTGCATCAGGCGTGCCAGTGCGTCGGTAACCGCCTGCTCGTTTTTGCTGTCAAGTCCCACACCCGGTTCGTCGAGCAGTAAAAATGCGCTGTTGCGGATGGCGGCACGGGCAATGGCAATGCGCTGGCGCTGTCCACCGGAAAGTGACATACCGCGCTCACTGACCACCGTGTCGTAACCCTGCGGTAGATGCAGGATAAAATCGTGGGCGTTGGCAAGCTTTGCTGCAGCAATCACCTGTTCGTCGTTGACTTCACCTTCGGCTCCCAGAGCGATGTTTTCCCGTATGCTGACGCCAAACAGCAAACTCTCTTGCGGCAGGTAGCCAATCTGGCGACGCAGGCTGTCTACCGCATAATCGCGTACATCGGTACCATCAAGCGTAATGCGTCCACGATCAGGCTCATAAAGACGTAACAAGAGTTGGCTGAGCGTTGATTTACCAGCACCCGATGGGCCCGTGATGGCGAGCGATTGTCCGGCTGGTACGTTAAAGCTGACATCACGTAATACCGAGGCTGGCTCGCTTTCATGGGTGCTGTGGTAGGCAAAATGCACGTTTTCGAACGCCAGGTTAAGACCATTACTCGCAATCAGCGGCTTGCCCACCTGACGGTCAATACCCACGGGTTGGTGCAGCAGTTCAATAACGCGCTCGCCTGCTGTTACAGCCTTTGCCAGGCGGCTGCTGTATTTCGCAAATTCGCGCACCGGTCGGAAGGCGTTTTTCATATAGGAAATAAAGATAAGCAACTCGCCTGCGAACATTTTGCCGCCCAGCACGCTGCGAGCGCCAAGCAGCAGCACCAGCGCTGTTACCACGGCAATGAGTACGTCAACCTGGCGTTCCAGCCCCGCAGCAAGGCGTTTTGCCCGTACGTTTTGTTGCAGACTCTGGCTGTCGCTGCCGTTGAAAGTTTCGGTCGCCGCCTTTTCCAGTGACATGGCCTGGAGGGTTGCAATGCCTGTCATATATTCTGCTGAACGTGCCGCCAGGTGCCCTTCGCGCTTGCGTTGGGCGCGGCTGACGTCGCGAATTTTGCCTCCGCTGCGCATTGTCGCAAGCGCGAGCAGCGGCATAGGCAGTAGCGTAAGCAAAGTAAGCTGCCAGTCCAGAAAGAACATGATGCCAAGCATTCCGGCAAAAATGACGATGCTGGAAAGCAGCGGCATGATGGCGGTGACGGTCGCTTCACGCATCATGCCGATGTCATTTATCAGGCGCATCGTCAGATCGCCCGTGCGGCTACGCTGGTGAAACGACAACGGCAGGTGCAGCAGATGAGCGAATAATGCGCGGCGAATAGCGCTCATGACCCGGCTGCCCGCCAGCGCCATGCCTATCGTGCTGGCATAACCTGCAACCGCCCTGAGAATGGCGATTACCACCACGGCAATCGCACACAGCCACAGCAGTTTTTCAGTCTCCAGCACGTTGATGCTCAGGCCATTTAACAACGTATTGTGTTTGATATCGCCCATGACCACATCGATAGCGAACGCCAGCGGCCACGGTTCCAGCAGGCGAATCACGCTTGCCAACAGCAATACGACAAATGAGCCAGAAATCAGCCCTTTTTGCTGGCGAATCCAGGGCCAGAACGCGCGCAGGACCGACGTGGATGATTCAACGGCCATCACACGCTCCTGCCGGTAACCGCAGACCGGCCAACTGCCAGATGCGGTTCACCGCCTGAGTCCAGCTGTGGTGCTGCTCGGCTTCGCGACGCCCTGCGTTGCCCATTTGCTGACGTAACGTGGGATTGTTAATAAGTGCAATGACTGCCTGCGCCAGCGCAGTCGGGTTTTCTGGCGCAACCAGCAGCCCGGTCTCTCCATCATTAACTAATTCAGCAAGGTGGCCGACACGAGTGGTGATAACGGGTAGCCCTGCGGCCATGTATTCATAAATTTTGAGCGGTGAAAAATAGAAATTTTCCAGCTGCGGATAAGGCGCAATGGCAATATCCACGCCTGAAAGCAATGGCGGCACCTGCTCTGGCGTGACAGCGCCGTGAAACTGAGCGCCGCAGACACCGCTTTGCGCCAGCCGCTGTTGAAGCTCTGTTGCCTGCGGTCCATCGCCAATAATCGATAACGTGACGTTGTAACCTTTCTGTCGTAGTAAGATGAAGGCATCAACCAGCGTATGTAGCCCGTGCCAGGGTTTGAGTGTCCCTACGAAGCCCAGCGTCAGCGCATCCTGCTCGCCGTTATCGGTGCGCGGCGCAAAGCGCGTTGGGTCAACGCCGTTTTCAACCACGTGCACCTTGCCCTGCGCCGGTGCGAAGGTTTCAAGCCAGTTGCGTACACCGGCCGAGACCGCAATGATGGTGTCAGCGTGGTTGAGCAGGTTATCGAGTACGGCAAATGCTTCCTGCTCCAGCACCAGTTTGCGGTACTGACGCTGTTCCTGGGGCAACGGCGCATTGACCTCCAGCACCGTCGGTATACCCGCCTTGTGTGCGTAGGTAAGCGCAGCATGGCTCCATAGCGAGTAGCGCTCATACACCACATCAAACGGCCCTGTCGCACTAAGATGTTCTGCCAGCACCGCGTTAGCGTTGAGTGCGGCGCGGGCACGGGTTTCTTCATCTGTACCCGGCAGTGTGGGTAAGGTCACTATTTTCAGCGCGCGAAATGCATGTGGCACTTCCCCCCCGAGCCTTTGCGCAAACAGCGTAATCTCATCACCCTGTTGCAACAGTACGCGCAACACTTCCTGAATATGAATTGACGCGCCCTTTTGACCGAAAACCGGAATGCCCGGATCGGCACACACATAAGCCACTTTCATCAGGCGGTTTCCTTACCCTTGTGGGAAATGGCGTTACTGAAGATATCCCGCAAACGTGCGGCGTTACGGTCGATATCGAACTCACGCTCAATCAATGCTCTTGCCGTTTGTGAGAACTGAGAACGCAGTGCATGGTTAGTCGCAAGCCCGGCAATAGCCTCAGACAATACCTGCGCGTTTTGCGGTGCAACGCAACGCCCGGTTTCACCGTCAATAACCAGCTCAGGGATACCTGCGACAGCCGTTGAGATGACTGGCGTGCCGAGTGCCATGGCCTCAAGTAATACGGTTGGCAGTCCGTCGCGATCCCCTTCTTCGCTAATGACGCAGGGCGCGACAATCAGTGTGGCATGACGCATGGCAGCGATGATTTCCCTCTGGGGTAAAAAACCCGCCAGAGTGATGCAGTCTTCAAGCTGTGCGGCTTTGATCTGGGTTTCAAGCGCCGGGCGCAGTGGACCGTCGCCGATAATCCTGCAGCGCAACGGGTGTCCTGCATCGCGCAGCAAGCGTATTGCGTCAACCAGGTAGCAAAATCCCTTTTTCTCAACCAGTCGCCCTACGGCAAGAATTTCCGTTTCCTGTGCAGTGTCTGGTGCAGTAAAAGTGAATTTCTGCAGATCGATACCGTTGTACAGCCGCGTTGTTGAGGCTGCGTTGTCACCGTAGCGCTCACGCAACCAGCGCAGGTTGTAGTCTGAAACGGTTACGGTCTGAAAGGCATCGCGCAGCTTGTCCTCAAGCTCGGTGCTTTCTTCGTAGGGGTAATAAATATCTTTCGCGTGGGCGGTAAAACTGTAACTGATACCGCTTAGCTGCGCTGCCAGCCGTGCCACAGTGGTTGCACGCGTGCCGAAATGGGCATGCAGGTGCTCAATACCACGTTCGCGTACGGCGAGCGCCAGTTGTAGCGCCTGGGAAAACTCATGCACATTGCGGTGGCGGCCTTTATCCAGGCAGTGGGCAAGACCCGGTAGCTCGCGCCATGCTCTGTCGAGTAAACTCCAGAAAGCTTCAGCACTACGCTGTTTATCACTCAGGCGGCTCACGGGGGCTCTCACCAGAGCAATGGTGTCCTGAAAATGTGTTTCTTCCACATTCCCCAGCGCAAAAATATCAATCTTTAACCCCGCGCGTTCATGGGCGAGGATTTCATTTACAATGAATGTTTCTGAAAAACGCGGATAGCGTTTTACAACATAGCCGACATAACGTTGTGGTGACATGTTATACCTCGCACTGTACTGATGCGGTTAACTGACTTTTCTGTGTTAACAG
>JALAGK010000208.1 GCA_022712475.1 Enterobacteriaceae bacterium | reverse complement strand
GTGAGAATAATCGCAAACCATGAAAAATAAATAATCAGCAGATACAAACCATTGTCTATTGTTTTTCCGACATCCGCACCGTTAAAGATTCCGAATGATGCCACATATTCGTAAAGCGAACCAAAGCGCACCACACCATCAATATGCGTTAAAGAATACCCCACCATCACCAGCGGCCCAATAATACGATAATATGATGACGACCCTTCAGTACCGAGGTCTCCCAACCGCTCAGCAATATACGGAAAGCCAATAGCCACACCCACTACGAACACGCCCCGCGAGATAATCGCCAGCGGCAGTTTTTTCTTAATCGCATTTTTATTCAGGTACTGGAACGCCCATTCCAGCAAATAAAACAAGATAAAGGTCATCACCCCTGAAAACGACCCGGATAAAACAATCCCTGCGAGAATCATAGCATCTGTTTTTGGGGTTTTGATACCGAACTGCTTAATGCAAAGCCAAATTGAGATTAACGCCAGAGCAAAAAATGCCGGTTCAAAATAAAGTGCCGTGGTGCGCTTACCGCCAAATTTAATAAAATTCAGGACATAGCTGTTGCTGTATATCAGATAACTGGAAATTTTCTCCATCAGGCTGCTGCCACCCGTGAGAATAATCTCTGCCATTTCCACCGCGGCCAGCATAACCACCAGCGCAACCACAACATAAAAAAAGCGCAGCAGTTTTTTATGGTTACGCCGGGAGATAGTTTTAAAGCGAATACTCCAGACCATACCGATGATAATCACGATATACACAAACAGCATGGTCGAGGTCACGTACTTACTGGCATCTAACGACTGACCAAAAATGTAGTTAAAGAGCGTCAACCCGGCCCCGATGCCAAGCGCAATCATCAGTTTCTTAACGCTGATACGCGCCATAAACAGCAGCAGTATCAGCGGCAGAAAGGTGACAACAGTGACCGGAAAGCTCTCGCCAAGGGAAATGATTTTGACGTTAACCAGTAAATAGATTAGCGGTAGTAGCAAATAACTACAGACCCTGATAGAACCCGACATATTCCTCCAGCATCTGTTTTCCGCTATAGGCCTCGCGTGACTGGGCTTTAAAAGCCGCCAGCTCACGCCCAAACACCGCCTGCGCCAACTGTGTTTTTGAAAGCCCCACCAGCTGCAACGCCTCAGTCTCATCCACAGTACGTCCGCCAATTTTTGCCAGCACTTCACGCGCCGCGTCGCTGTGGGTCGCTATCACCGGCAAGCCAATCGACAGCGCTTCGCACAAAATCAGTGGGTAGTTGTCGACCCGCGAGCTAAACATCAGCGAGTCCATCTGATTGAGCTCGCCCATCAGGCGTTGTTTATCAGCCATAAAACCGTGGTTAACGACGTTCGTGCCGCTAAACGGCGAGTGTTTACCAAAGGTGTGCACTTCAACGCGCTTACCCAGCGCAATGATGTCCTGTACCAGCTTCTGATTCGTTTTGCCGTCGTAGCGCAGGTCATGCGCCACCACCGCGACCTTCGCAACGCCCGTTGCGGGCATCCCGGTTGAGATTTCTGCCAGAATGGCCTCGGTGGCAATATCAATACCGTTATTAATGACACGGCACTGTCCGGCGCCGTACAGACTATTAAACGCTTCAGCAACGTGTTGGCTTGGCGAAATAAACCGGCAACCCAACGCCAGCATGTCGCGAAAAAGCTGGCGTTTGTCGCCCACCAACTGTGCAGCTCTGTCGACTTTTACCGGCGGATAATTCGTGAGTGTCGGGCAGGCTTTGCAGCCCTGCTTCCAGCCGTCACAGCCGTCGGTAAAGGCACAGCGACCGGTGACACTCCAGTGATCGTGTAGCGTCCAGACTACACGCACATCAGGTTTCACGGCTTTCAGTCGCTGACAAAATGCCACCACTTTATTGAGGTTAAGCCAGTAGCTGTGCAGTACGTGAAAGTGCAGTACTAACGGGCCGTTGGTAAGCATCATTTTGCTGAACAATGAATCAAGACTGCCGAAGGCATCACGGTTGAGAAAACGAAACAGCGCAATGTTCGCGACCGATGTCAGGCGTGGCGTGTGCTTCTCCACCGCCGTAATGCTTTCATGACTGGCGCTTTTTTTGCCGCCCTTGCCATAACCATAAATAAAGCGTGAATTGATGCCCGCCTGTAGCGCCCGCTGGTGTAAATCCAGCGCCACGCCTGCAGCACCCCCTTCAGCAAGACGCACGTTAAATTGCATAATGTTCATTTGATAACCTTTACCCGCGCCTTTTCGCCCGTCACCAGCGCATTATCCGGCACACTGTCGAGCACCACGCTGCCTGCGCCAATGGTGACATTGTTGCCAATGGTGATATCGCCTATCAGCACCACATTAGCGCCCAGTTCGACGCCGTTACCAATGACCGGGCAAGCCAGGTTGTCAGGACCACGGTTGCCAATGGTCACCCCGTGACGAATCACAAAATCATCTCCCGCCACGGTGTTTTTATTAATCACCACCGCGTAACCGTGATGGATGGTAAAACGCCGCCCGATAGTAGCCGCCGCCTGAATCTCGTAGCCAAACAGGCACTCGGTCACAAAGCGATATCCCAGCAATACCGGCGCTGCCCACACATTATTGAGCACGCATTTCTTGCGCCACACCGAGCAGAAGTGGGCAACGCGGTAAGCCAGTACCATGCAGCACGGGCGCAGGCTCCAGCTGTTGGCACGTAAGTCTTCCAGCATCACTTCCCCCGCAGCCCATCAGCCAGTCGTTTGCCGTTACGCAGCGACAGCAGCGTCAGCAACGTGCGCAGCGTCATGCGCTTGTTACGTATCTGATACAGCGTGAACAGCTGGTACTTCTTACTGGCACGGTCGAATTTGCCTTTGTGCTTGCGGTAAAACTGAAAATAGCCGGAGAATTTTTTAGCCGATTTGGTTATCTGCATTTCGCCGTGGTTGATATGCAGAATTTGTGTCGCCTCTTCAATCTTCCACGGCTCGCCGTATTCGGTGACCATGCGCAGGAACATGTCGTAATCCTGTGCTGCCATCAGTTTTTCGTCGAACAGGCTCTCTTTGAAACGCCAGGCGTAAGTAAACACCTGGTTGCCAATAATGTTGCGTTTGAAAAAAAGCCGACGTGAATACGGGGATTTGGGATACAGCGGCAGGCTGGCAGGCTGGGTGTAGACCTGCCCTTCGCAAACGTAGTCATTGGCATACAGAAATGCGTGGGTAATCAACTGGCGCTTGTTTCTTAAAAACAACGACAGGCGATCGGGGGTCCATTCGTCGTCGTCATCAATACCGGTAACAAACTCACCGCGCGCAAGCAAAATGGCCTGGTTGCGCACCGCGCAGGCACCGGAATTAAAATCATTGCGCGTATAGTGCACGCGCGGGTCATTGAGCTCATCAACAAACTGTGCAAGCTGCTGCCAGTCGCGGGAACAGTCATCCACGATGAATATCTCCCAGTTGTCGTAATCCTGACGCAGCACTGACTTAATAGCCCGGATGGCCAGCTGCTGGCGATTCCACGTCGGCATGTAAATAGACACTAAAGGGCGCGAAGTCGTGGTCATTTTTCTTTCCTCAAATAACCATTGCGTGATGAAGGCGGCCAGGCCAGTCAGGGTTTTTCAGCTTTGTATTCGTACTGGTAGTAGCCGTAATCCTGGTAACCGGTAGCGCGGCGAAAGATAGAGTTCAGGATGACGCCACGCACTGAGATGCCATTTTGCTCAAAGCGGCTAAGGCTGGTTTGCACCTCTTTAAGCGTATTCACTGCATAGCGCGCCACCATCAGCGTGGTACCAGCGTGGCGGCCCACAATGGCGGCATCGGTCACCGCCAGAATAGGTGGCGTATCAATCAGCACCATGTCGTAATGCGTACTCGCCCACTGCTCCAGCTGACCAAAGCGCTCGCTCATCAGCAGTTCCGACGGATTAGGCGGCACCTGACCGCGCGGCACCAGGTCAAAACACGGAATTGAGGTTTTCTGCTCGCAACCGGCAATGTCACCCTGTCCTGCCAGTATGTCCGACAGGCCGTTGTGGTTGGTGGTGCCCAGCAGCTCGTGGG
>JALAGK010000207.1 GCA_022712475.1 Enterobacteriaceae bacterium | reverse complement strand
GGCTTAATGGTGGTAAGCGATACTTATTAATGCATTACTCAATGTTCTGAATTTGTTCACGCATCTGCTCAATCAGCACCTTCAACTCAATGGCGGAGTTGGTGATATCGGCGTTGATAGACTTGGAGGCCAACGTGTTCGACTCGCGGTTAAATTCCTGCATCATGAAGTCCAGTCGACGACCCACTGCCTCTTTTTTCTTCAGGATGTTGTAGGTTTCTTTCACGTGAGCATCCAGGCGGTCCAGCTCTTCTGCTACGTCAAGGCGCTGGGCCATCAGCACCAGCTCCTGCTCCAGGCGGTTATTTTCAAGCTGTACCTGCGCTTCTTCGAGCTTTGTGACCAGGCGTTCACGTTGCCACTTAATTATATCCGGCAGTTGGGCGCGCACTTTAGCGACTTCGCGGCTCACTGCGTCAAGACGCTGCTCAATCAGTGACTTAAGAGCCTGACCTTCGGTTTCACGAGCAACGACAAAGTCGTCAAGCGTGCCGTCCAGGGCAGCAAGAATCTCTGCGGCAATAGCATCCAGATCCTGTTCTTCAGCTGCCATGACGCCAGGCCAGCGCAGGATATCTACTGGGTTAATTTCACCCTCATCGCTCTGAAGTTTCACCCAGTTAGCGGCCTGTACCAGTTGTTTAGCCAGCTCTTCGTTGAGTAACAACGAGGTACGGGCACGCGGGTCCGGCTCAAAACGCAGGTTGCACTCCACTTTACCGCGCGTAAGACGGTTACGAATCCGCTCGCGAACCACGGGCTCCAGGCTGCGGAACTGCTCCGGCATACGGAAATAAGTTTCGAGATAGCGTTGGTTTACCGAACGTAGCTCCCAGGAGGCGCTGCCCCATTCACCCTTGATTTCTCGCCGGGCGTAGGCTGTCATGCTGCGGATCATAGTGATACCCATTTTTTGATGCGGATGAGGGGATTATAGCTACCGTGGGCCTGGCAGGATAGGCATATGGTCCTGAAGTCCGTATAATGCGCAGCCACACTCGATTTAAGCAGGAGCTTTCCCTATGCGTCCATCAGGCCGTAGCGCCGAACAGGTGCGTCCTCTCACCCTGACACGTCACTATACAAAACACGCTGAAGGCTCCGTGCTGGTCGAATTTGGTGAAACTAAAGTGTTGTGCACGGCAAGCGTGGAAGAAAGTGTTCCGCGCTTTCTTAAAGGCCAGGGCCAGGGCTGGATAACCGCCGAATACGGCATGCTGCCGCGTTCCACGCACACCCGCAACGCGCGCGAAGCGGCAAAGGGCAAACAGGGCGGCCGCACGATGGAAATCCAGCGTCTTATCGCACGTGCGTTGCGCGCTGCCGTTGATCTGAAAGCGCTGGGTGAATTCACCATTACGCTTGACTGCGACGTGATTCAGGCTGATGGCGGTACCCGCACGGCATCCATCACCGGTGCCTGTGTGGCGCTGGCCGATGCGCTCAACGGCCTGGTTGCCAGCGGTAAGCTGAAAACCAACCCAATGAAAGGCATGGTGGCTGCAGTGTCAGTGGGCATTGTTGGCGGTGAGGCGGTGTGCGATCTGGAATATATTGAAGATTCCGCGGCTGAAACGGACATGAACGTGGTGATGACCGAAGACGGTCGCATCATTGAAGTGCAGGGCACCGCAGAAGGCGAGCCGTTTACCCATGAAGAACTCCTCACGCTGCTGGATTTGGCCCGTGGAGGAATAGATTCCATTGTCGCGTCGCAAAAAGCGGCGCTGGCAGGATAATTTTTCAGGCGACCCTGGGGTCGCCTTTTTTTTGCCTGAAATTCGCCAGTCTGGCTTCAGGAATGAACAAAAGTACGAGTTAAACCAGCACAGGAGTAAGTCCATGAAAGCGTATCAGCGCCAGTTTATTGAATTTGCGCTCAACAAACAGGTCCTGAAGTTCGGCGAATTTACGCTGAAGTCCGGGCGCACCAGCCCGTATTTTTTCAATGCCGGGCTGTTTAACACCGGACGTGACCTGGCGCTGCTGGGACGTTTTTATGCCGAAGCGCTGGTGGATTCTGGCATCGGTTTTGATCTGCTGTTTGGCCCCGCGTACAAAGGTATTCCCATTGCCACCACCACGGCTGTGGCGCTGGCGGAACATCATGACCGTGACCTGCCGTACTGCTTTAACCGTAAAGAGGCGAAGGACCACGGCGAAGGCGGCACGCTGGTGGGAAGTGCATTGACCGGGCGCGTGATGCTGGTGGACGATGTGATTACCGCAGGCACCGCTATTCGTGAATCAATGGAAATTATCCAGGCCAACGGTGCAACGCTTGCTGGCGTGCTGATTTCGCTGGACCGTCAGGAGCGTGGGCGTGGTGATATATCGGCGATTCAGGAAGTGGAGCGTGATTATGACTGCAAGGTGATTTCTATCATCACGCTTAAAGACCTGATTGCTTATCTGGAAGAAAAACCAGAGATGGCGCAGCACCTGGCAGCCGTACGCGCCTATCGTGAGCAGTATGGCGTGTAATGACTTAAGCCGGGCGCATTGCCCGGCTCAGATTGTAGACAAAGAAGGACAAACGTGATTTTTCCTTCTTTGTGGTGAGCAGGCGAAAATCAGTGAAGTGATTTTTGGGGGCATCCATTCTGTCTGTGACAGGATAAGGTTTGTCATTGGTCTCAACCGGGCTAACAGCCCGGCTATATCTAAACCAGCGCGGCGCCCTGCGTGTTCACATAAAGCGAATAAACAGACGTGCTGGCCGCCATAAACAGGCGGTTGCGCTGCTCACCGCCAAAACACAAATTTGCGCAGCGTTCAGGCAGATGAATCATGCCAATCGCCTTACCGTCTGGGTTGAATACCCGAACACCATCCAGCTCGGCGCTGCCCTGGCCCCACCCACACCACATATTACCTGCGCTATCACAGGCAATACCGTCAGCGGTGCCATTCCCGCAATCAATATGTACACGTTTGTTTTTAAGCTGATTATCAACAACGTCATAAGCCAGAATCAGTCGGTTAGGCTGTGCCCGACTTTCCACCACATAAAGCACCTTTTCGTCTGGTGAAAAGCACAGTCCATTCGGGCCGTTAACGTCGCCTGCGGCAATGACCAGCTCGCGGCTCTGCGAGTCCAGCCGGTAGAGATTTTGCGCGAGCTCAGGCTCGGCTTTATGGCCTTCGTAAAAACCAGCGATCCCAAACGGCGGGTCGGTAAACCAGATGCTGCCGTCGCTTTTTACTGCAATGTCGTTAGGCGAGTTCAGGCGTTTTCCCTGGTAGCTATCTGCGAGCACGGTGAGCGTTCCATCGTATTCCGTACGTGTTACCCGGCGCGTATCATGCTCGCAGCTTAACAGTCGGCCCTGGCGGTCTCTGGCATGGCCGTTGCTGTTGTTTGACGGTTGGCGAAATACTGAGGTGTGGCCGGTGGTTTCATCCCAGCGCATCACGGCATTATTGGGGATATCGCTCCACAGTAGCATCCGGGCATCACCAAACCAGACCGGGCCCTCCGCCCAGCGACAGCCTGTGGCGATGCGTTCCACTTTAGCGCTGGTGAGAAAAAGCGCATTGAAACTGGGGTCGAGTGCAACAATGGCTGGATCGGGGTAGCGTTGGGCTGGCTCCCAGGCGGCAAGCGTGCGGTTGGACATAAGGGCTGTAGCGGCAATGGCGCTGCCCATTTTAAGTAAACTGCGCCGAGAGGTATGCATGTGTTTTCCTTCTCTTGCTGGCATGCGGTGCTGTTAAGAGTAGGGAAACGGGAGGGGGAGAACATCTGGCATTTGCCCGAAGAACATCGGGCAAATTACCAGAAATACAGGATCAGCAGCGTGGATGTTATTGCAGCTGTGCGGCAACCAGCGGCCAACGCGCATCAAACTCTTCAGTGGGGCGATAGCGGAACTCGCTGCGTACAAAACGCGACAACATTCCCTCACAAAAAGCCAGCAGCTGACTTGCAAGTAGCGTTTCGTCGGTGATGTAGCCTTCGCCTTCACGCATTTTACGCTCGCGTAGAACCTGGCGGATCTGCGCCTCAATGCGTTCAAACAGCTGGTTGATGCGGCCCTGCAGTCGGTCTTGTTCAAACATCAACGCATGGCCCGTCATGATACGCGTCAACCCTGGGTTACGTTCACCGAACCCGAGAATCAGCAGCACAATCAGGCGAAGCCTCGCGGCCGTGTCTTTTTCATCTTTCAGAATCAGGTTGATGCGCGTAATCAGGCTGTCTTCAATAAACTCAATGAGGCTATCGAACATTTTGGTTTTGCTTGGAAAGTGACGGTATAGCGCTGCCTCAGAAACGCCCACTGAGGCGGCAAGCTTCGCTGTAGTAATGCGCTGGCTACCGTCGCTGGATTCAAGCATTTGCGCCAGAGACTGAAGTATTTCTTCGCGTCGATTCCTTTTCGCGGTCTGTTTTTCTGCCATGTTTTAGAATACCCCTGGAATACACACAATCAGGTCACTGCTCACGCAGCAGTGGCAGGCGCGAGGCCTGCAATAAATGCATGTCGAATTACGTGCTGCGTGCGTCTGATTACAGAATTACTGGCGGCCAGAGTGGCCAAATCCGCCGGCACCGCGATCGGTGGCGGTAAAATCGTCGACCAGATTAAACTCGGCTTGCACGACTGGGACAAATACCATTTGTGCGATACGCTCGCCTGGCTCAATGGTGAAGCTATCCTGACCGCGATTCCAGACCGAAACCATGAGCTGTCCCTGATAATCAGAATCGATAAGCCCAACCAGATTGCCTAATACGACGCCGTGTTTGTGCCCGAGGCCTGAGCGCGGAAGAATCACCGCCGCAAGCGAGGAGTCAGCGATATGAATTGCCAGTCCCGTTGGCAGCCGCGGGGTTGCGCGCGGCGCGAGTGGTACAGCTTCATCCAGACAGGCCCGCAGGTCAAGCCCCGCAGAGCCAGCGGTGG
>JALAGK010000206.1 GCA_022712475.1 Enterobacteriaceae bacterium | reverse complement strand
TTCCAGCGCCAGATTCGTACCTGCCCGAAGCCAGTTGTGGCGATGGTGGCCGGTTATTCCATCGGCGGTGGCCACGTACTGCACATGATGTGCGATCTGACTATTGCGGCGGATAACGCCATCTTCGGCCAGACCGGTCCGAAAGTAGGGTCGTTTGATGGTGGCTGGGGCGCATCTTACATGGCGCGCATTGTTGGCCAGAAAAAAGCGCGTGAAATCTGGTTCCTGTGCCGTCAGTACGACGCGAAACAGGCGCTGGATATGGGCCTGGTGAATACCGTTGTGCCGCTGGCCGAACTTGAAAAAGAAACCGTACGCTGGTGTCGCGAAATGCTGGAAAACAGCCCAATGGCGCTGCGCTGCCTGAAGGCGGCGCTTAATGCTGACTGCGACGGCCAGGCGGGCTTGCAGGAGCTTGCAGGTAACGCCACCATGCTGTTCTACATGACCGACGAAGGCCAGGAAGGGCGCAACGCATTTAATGAGAAGCGCGCGCCGGACTTCAGCAAATACAAACGGAACCCGTAATGCGACAGGCGCAAATCTGGCGTTATCAGTTGCCAATGGATGCTGGCGTGGTGCTGCGTGAACGGCGCCTGAAAACGCGCGACGGATTGCTGGTGCGTCTTGTTGACTGTAATCACGAAGGCTGGGGGGAAATAGCCCCGCTGCCGGGTTTTAGTAGCGAAACGCTCGAAGAGGCGCAGGTACACACCCAGGACTGGGTTGAGGCGTGGCTGGGCGGTGAAAATCCCGAATGGCCGCCGAGTCCTTCGGCGGCGTTTGGTTTAAGCTGTGCGCTGGCCGAGTTGACGCACATGTTACCTGCTGCGGCTGACTATCGCGCCGCGCCGCTGTGCACTGGCGACCCGGATGAGGTGCTGCCAATGCTTGAAGCGATGCCGGGAGAAAAAGTCGCCAAAATCAAGGTTGGGCTTTATGAAGCGGTGCGCGACGGCATGGTGGCAAATCTACTGCTGGAAGCGATACCGGATCTGAAGTTACGTCTGGATGCCAACCGCGGCTGGACACCGGTTAAAGCCCAGCAGTTTGCAAAATACGTGGCGCCTGAGCATCGTACCCGCATCGCGTTTATTGAGGAGCCGTGCAAAACCCGCGAGCAGTCGCGTGAGTTTGCCGCCTCTACCGGTATTGCGATTGCCTGGGACGAAAGCCTGCGCGAGCCGGATTTTGTGTTTGCCGCTGAGCCAGGACTGGCTGCGGTGGTGATTAAACCGACGCTGACCGGTTGCCTGGACAAGGTCCGTGAACAGGTAGAGCAGGCTCATGCGCTGGGGCTGGAGGTGGTTATCAGCTCATCGCTGGAGTCGAGCCTGGGGCTGACGCAACTGGCGCGCATTGCGGCCTGGCTGACGCCGCAAAGCCTTCCGGGGCTGGATACGTTGTCGTTGATGCAGGCACAACTGGTGCGCACATGGCCAGGGAGCGACCTGCCGTGCCTGTGTACCGGCGCGCTGGAGCGGCTGCTGTGATGTTCATCGACTGGCCGTGGCGCCACTGGCGTTGTGTGCGTGGCGATGCCGTTGCGCTACAGCTGGAGCAGATGCCATTAAGCTGGCGTGAGCTGTGCGAGCAGATTGATGAGCTGGCAAAAGGCTTCGCGCAGCAGGGCGTGAGCGAGGGGGACGGCGTAGCGCTATGTGCGGCCAATGGTCCGCGTACGTTGTTGGCCTGGCTTGCTCTGCTCCAGTGCGGTGCGCGCATTTTGCCGCTCAATCCAAAGCTGCCGGCGGCGCAGCTCAGTGCCTTGCTGCCAGGACTGACGCTGCGCTATGGTTTGGTGCTGGATGAGGTCGCAATGCTGCCCGGTGTGCTGTCTTTGCAATGGCCTGTTGCGCCAGGCCATTACGCGAGGGATGTGGCGGGTAGCAGCCAGAGCGTTGGCACGAGTGCTGAACACTCTGTGGGGGGAGAAGAGACCTCAATGAATAAGGCTATCACTGCCTCAGCGCCTTTATCACCCTCACACATTTCTGCGCCTTCAACACCATCAGTAACCACAAAGCCAACAGACTTCACGCTCACTGCTGAGTCAGCCGTAACGCTTTCGTCGGTTTCATCAATATCACTTTCTTCAGCCGCTATAACACCTTCAGCACATTCTGCCGCCACGCCAGGAGAGAATGAGCGTGATGTTGCCGTACCATGGGACCCGTCACGTTTTGTCTCTATGACGCTTACCTCCGGCTCCAGTGGCGTGCCAAAGGCAGCAGTGCATACCGCAACAGCGCATCTTGCCAGCGCGAAAGGTCTGTTGGCGCTGATGCCGTTTGGCGTACAGGACAACTGGTTACTGTCACTGCCGCTGTTTCATGTCTCTGGCCAGGGGATTTTCTGGCGCTGGCTGCTGGCGGGCGCTTGCCTGACGGTGCGTGACCTGCATCCACTGCATACCGCGCTTGAGGGCTGTACCCATGCTTCACTGGTGCCCACCCAGTTGTGGCGGCTGCTCACGCAAACGCAGATGCCAGAGAAGCTTCACAGTGTTCTCCTTGGCGGGGCGGCTATTCCGGTGGCATTAACGCAGCAGGCCCAGGCGCGTGATATTCGCTGCTGGTGTGGCTACGGGCTGACTGAACTTGCCTCTACGGTGTGTGCAAAGCGCGCAGACGGCCTGGCAGACGTGGGTGAAGTGCTGGCAGGGCGCGAAGTACGTATTCAGAACGATGAAATCCAGATTCGGGCGGCGAGTCTTGCCAGCGGCTACTGGCGTGATGGCGCACTGCTGCCACTCACAGATAGCGATGGCTGGTTTCATACCCGCGATCGCGGCGTGCTGACTAACGGCAGGCTGACGGTACTGGGGCGGCTGGATAATCTGTTTTTCAGCGGTGGCGAAGGCATTCAGCCAGAAGACGTAGAAAGGGTTATTAATGCTCACCCGCAAGTCAGCCAGTGCTTTGTGGTGCCGGTGGCTGACGCCGAGTTTGGTCATCGTCCGGTGGCTGTCGTGGAGTGCGAAGAGACGCTTTCTCCTGAAAAGCTGGCTGATTGGGTGGCCGACAAACTGGTGCGTTTCCAGCAGCCGGTACGTTGGCTGCGGCTGCCGCAGGCGCTGAAAAACGGCGGTATTAAGATTTCCCGGCATGAAGTACGGCGTTGGGTGGACAGAGAAATTAAACGCTAATGATGAACTCGGCCAATGGTCGCGCGCATTGAATGCGCTATCAGTATCTTAATGACAGATTGCCGTTTGTACTGGCACGTTGAGTCGATGTGCCAGTGCAGGTTGTCGCGCTATAGCTCATATCCGCCTGCGGCCAGTTCTTCTCTCATCCATTGAACAAACTGTTTCACTTTGCGGCTGCGTTCATTGATATGTGGCATAACAAGATGATGGGCGTTGATAGGATAGGCATAACGTTCCTGAAAAACAGGCTTCAGTTCACCGCGTTCCAGTAATTCGCCTGCTAATAGCGAGCTTTCCAGAATTAGCCCCAATCCCATTTTTCCAGCTTCAAAACTCATATAAGAACGATCAAAGCTGAGGTGATATTCGGGACGAGGAGTGGTGATTTTGTGAAAAGAAAGCCATCGTTCCCAGCTTGCCAGCGTTACAGAAGAGTGCACAAGATTATGG
>JALAGK010000025.1 GCA_022712475.1 Enterobacteriaceae bacterium | reverse complement strand
ACGCCCGGCAATCGCGGTGCCAAGAGGGATATCCACGCCCGCACCCAGACGCCTTAACAGCAGCGCAAGTGTGGCCTGAAGCACCATAAACAGACTCAGTTGACGCGCCTGTGTGAATTCACGCAGACGCGCGTAGACCTCGCCATCAACGGTGAACAGGCATTGTTTACCCTCATAGCTGGGGTGTGCCGGGCGGGGCCTGTCAGTCAGAATTGGCAGCTCCTCAGGTAGATCCCTGAGGGCTTCACGCCACCATGCTAACTGCTGATTCTGGCGGCTGTTGGGATCGCTGGCGTCTCCCAGCAGTTCATGCTGCCAGAGCGTATAGTCGGCATACTGAACCGGCAGTGGTGCCCAGTCCGGCATGACGCCACGCAGGCGCGCGTTGTAGGCGATTGCCAGGTCGGTCAACAGCGGTGCCAGTGAGGCCCCGTCGCTGGCAATATGGTGCATCAGGAATAGCAGTACGTGCCGGTCTGGCTCAACGCTGAAAAGCCAGGCACGACACGGATTTTCGCGGGCTAAATCGAAGAGATACTCGGAGGCTTTCAGTACGGCACTATCGAGCGCATCCGCAGCGACGTGCTGATACGTCATGGCGCAACACGCCGCGTCACCTTCAGCAATGTGCTGGTACGCCGTGCCGTTCGCCAGCGTCTGAATACGCGTACGCAGGCTCTCATGGCGCATAAGCACATCATTTAACGCCGCTGACAGCGCTGCGGTATTGAGTGTACCGCGCAACTCAAGAGTCAGCGGCATGTTATAGGTAAATTTACCGCTTTCAATACGGTCGACAATCCACAGCCGGCGCTGGGCTGCGGACAGCGGTAAGTGCAGCGGGCGCGGCATGGGATGTAGCGCTGGACGCGGCGCATCGTCATGGCGTAAACGTTCAGCAAACTGGGCAACCGTCGGCGCTTCAAACAGATCGCGAATACGTGGATTTACGTTGAGCGCCTTACGCACCAGGCTTACCAGGCGTGATGCCATCAGAGAATGGCCGCCGAGCTGGAAGAAATTATCATCAATGCCAACCTGCTCTATGCCCAGCACTTGCGCAAACAGACGGCACAGCGCCTGCTCTTGCGGGGTACGTGCTTGCCTGCGAGCTTCACTGGCGTAAACCGGGGCGGGCAGGGCGCGCATATCGACTTTGCCGTTTGCGGTTAGCGGGAAATGGGTCACCATAACAATGGCAGAAGGCACCATAAAGTCAGGTAAACGCTCGCTCAGGTGCTGGCGCAACTGTACTGGATCGCAAGCGGCGTTTTCACGTGCAATGACCCAGGCAACCAGTTGTTTATTACCTGGCTGTGGCTCAAGTACAGACGCCAGTGCCTGTATCACGTCTTTTTGCTCAAGCAACGCGGACTCGATTTCGCTCAACTCAATACGAAACCCACGGATTTTTATCTGTTGGTCACCACGGTTGAGGTATTCCAGCACGCCATCCTGACGCCAGCGCACCCAGTCTCCGGAGCGGTACATGCGCTCGCCCTGGCGCCCAAATGGATTTGCTACGAAGTGTGTGGCTGTCAAATCTGCTTGATTGATATAGCCGCGCGCAAGTCCGGCGCCAGCAATATACAACTCACCCGGCACGCCCACCGGCACAGGGTTCAGGTTGGCGTCAAGGACGTAGACCTGCATGTTGTCCAGCGGTGCGCCAATCGGCACCGATGCGCTTTCAGGTACACGGCGCATCGGGTAGGTGGTCGCAAACGTGGTGGTTTCTGTGGGGCCGTAACCGTTCATGATAACCAGCCCTGGACACTGTTCCAGCACCGCGGCAAGGGACGATTTTGGCAGTACGTCACCGCCGGCCAACAGCAGGCGCATACGCGTAAAGGCCTGCGGATGTTCGTCTGCCATCAGACGGAACAGTCCGGCGGTGAGCCATGCTGCGGTGATGTTTTCGTTAACGAGAGTGTGTGCCAGTGCGTCAATATCCAGTTCACCACCGGCGGCGACAACCAGTTGGCCGCCACAGGCGAGCGTCACCCAGAACTCATAGGTCGAGGCGTCAAAGGCCGATGGCGAGTGCAGCAATACACGCTGATGATCTTCAGACAGCCAGCGGCGATCGCAGGCCAGCGCAATCACGCTGTGCTGGTTAACGGCAATGCCTTTCGGTTTGCCGGTCGAACCTGAGGTGTACATGATATACGCGAGGTCTTGTGGCTTAACACGACACGGCGGATTGGTCTGCAGATAGTGCTGTGCCTGAAAATCAGCCCCTGTCTGGATAACCGTTTGCGCAGCAGGCCAGGGGGCGCTGAGACCGGTGATTAGTACCGACGCACCCGCATCGTCCATCATCATCTGCTGGCGTTCCAGCGGATCGGCTGCGCGCAGCGGCAAGTAGGCACCGCCTGCTTTGATGACGGCAAGCGTGGCGATGACTTCTTCAATGCAGTGGTGCATCAGCAGTCCTGCACAGAATGTTTCGCCTGCGGCCAGTTCCTGCAGCTTATGCGCCAGCCGGTTCGCTTCACGGTTTAGCTCAGCGTAAGTCAGGCGCGTTTGTCCCTCGCTTACAGCGATGGCGTCGGGTGAGCGTGTCACCTGGCGCTCAAACAGTTCGGCAAGCGTGGCAACGGGTAACCCGGCAGATGTGTTGTTCCAGGTCACCAGCAGTTGCTCGCGCTCTTGCGCGTTGAGTATGTCAAGCTCGCTCACCGTCGTTTGCGGGTTTTCGGCTATTACACTCAGAATATGACACAGCCGCTCGGCGTAGCCCTTGACGGTACTGGCATCATAAAGATCGGTGGTGAATTCAATATAACCCTTAAGGCTGGCTTGTTGTTCATCCTCGCTAAAGTTAAAAAGCAAATCGAATTTTGCTGCCGTGGCTGGCGGCATGCGCTGTTCAACCGTAAGTCCCGGAAAGTCGATGCCCTGCGGCAACGGCATATCCAACAGCATCATTATCTGGAACAGGGGGTTTCGGTTGACAGAACGCTCCGGTGCCAGCGCTTCGACAAGCCGTTCAAAAGGAATGTCCTGATGCTCATAGGCTGCCAGTACGCAGCCGCGTACCTGGTCGATGAGCGCAGTAAGCGTCGGGTTGTGCTCAAACCGGGTGCGTAGTACGACAGTGTTGGCAAAATAGCCGACAAGCGGCATCTGAGCCGCGTCGGTACGTCCCAGAACAGGCGTGCCTGTGACAATGTCTTCACCCGCCCCCAGGCGGTACAACATGGTTGCCAGCGCTGCCTGGAGCACCATGAACAGGCTTGCTCCCGTTTGCGCACTCAGTGCTTTCAGGCGTGAATAAACCTCGGGCGTGAGCGTAAAGTTTACCCTGTCTGCTGCATTAACCGGGTGCGCCGGGCGCGGACGATCGCCTGCCAGCGTAACCTCATCGGGTAAACTGGCGAGTTGCTTTTGCCAGTAGCCCAACTGTTGCGCGAACATTCCGGCGGGGTCTTGTTCATTGGACAACAGTGCGCGCTGCCAGAGCGCGTAATCAGCGTACTGAATATCCAAAGCCGGTTGCACGGGAGCCTGTGCCTGTAGGCGAGCGCGATAAGCCAGACTTAAATCCTGCATCAGCGGTACCAGAGAGCCGCCATCGCCCGCAGTATGGTGAATAAGGAGCAGCAGGACATGTTCGTTGTCGTTAAGACGGTAGAGGCAAGCCCTGAGGGGAAGCTCGTGTGCGAGATCAAATACGTGCCCACACTGTTGTACTAACAGTTGCGGTAACTGCGCGGCGTCTGTCAACTGGCGTTGTAGCGTAAAGTGCACCTGTTCGACAGGAATTATGGACTGGCAGGGCTGTTCATTTTGCTCAATAAGCAGCGTTCGCAGTGTTTCATGGCGCGCTATCACATCCAGCAAAGCGTTCTCCAGCGCGTCAGTATGGAGTGCGCCATTCAACTGTAAAATGAGCGGCATGTTATAGGCGCTGCCGGGCGTAATTTGCTCCTGAAGCCACAGGCGCTGTTGAGCAAATGACATTGGCAACAACGCTGGACGGGGCTTCGCCACGAGTGCTGGACGCTGCGTGAGCGGACGTGCTTTCTCGATTTCTTCACACAGCCGTGCCACGGTGGGCGCGTCAAAAATGGTTTTAAGCGAGAGATCGACATTAAACGTCGTGCGCAGGCGGCTCAGCAGCTGAAGCGCCAGCAGCGAGTGTCCGCCCAGGTGAAAGAAGCTGTCGTTCACCCCTGGTGGTGTAATACCAAGACAGTCGGCAAAGAGTTGGCACAGTGTTTTTTCCCTTTCTGTCACCGGCAGCACGGGGGCATCCAGTGTGAACGAGGGAACAGGCAGGGCGCGACGGTCGATTTTGCCATTGGCGGTAAGCGGGTAGCTTTCCAGCGGCACGATAGCCGATGGGATCATGTACTCCGGCAATTTTTCTTCCAGGCTTGCGCGCAGGTTCTGTGGTGACAGTGTAACGCCGTCAGCAATGACCCAGGCAATAAGGTGTTTTTGCCCTGCGGTGTTACCGTCATGCACCATCACCAGCGCATGCTTGACCGTGGGGAGCGCCATCAGGGCGTTTTCAATGTCGCCCAGCTCAATACGGTAGCCGCGAATTTTTACCTGATTATCGACACGTCCCAGGAAGCACAGGCGGTATTCCTCGTCCCAGCGGGCCATATCTCCGGTGCGATACATCCGCTCACCCGGGTTACCGAATGGATTGGCAACAAACCGCTCACTGGTCAGGTCCGGGCGTTGAAGGTAACCGAAAGCCAGGCCCTCGCCGGCGATATAGAGCTCGCCTGCCTGGCCGACAGGGGCTGGCTGTAACGCACTGTCGAGAATATAAATTTGGGTGTTATCAATGGGCTTGCCGATAAGCGAGGGGTCCAGCTTTTGCGCTGTAAGCTCGCCTAATGTTGACCAGACAGTGGTTTCGGTCGGTCCATAAACCTGAATGACACGTGAGGCCAGCTCGACCATCCGCTCGGCAAGATTTACAGGGAGCGCATCGCCGCCAACCAGGGCCGTAATGCCTTGCATGGCCTGCGGCTGATATTCCACCAGCCCGTGCCACAGAGCAGGTGTCCCCTGGACGTGCGTCACCTGCTTGTCGGCCATTTCCTGCACCAGCAGCGTCGGGTCGCGGGCGACATCGCGGGAAACCATCACGATTGACGCACCATTGACCAGCGGCAGGAAAAGCTCCAGTGCGGCAATGTCAAAGCCTATAGTCGTGGTCGCCAGCATGTGATGCCCGGGAAGTAGGGCAATATCCCGCTGCATGGCAGCGAGGAAGTTGCTTAAGCCGCAATGGGAAACCAGCACACCTTTAGGTTGACCGGTTGACCCGGAGGTGAAGAGAACATAGGCGGCCTGATGTTGACTCAATGTACGAGCCTGTGGGTTGCTCTGTTCCTGTGCATGTAATGCTGCTGCCGTTGCCGGGTCATCAATTTGCATTTGTACCGGCCAGTCAACTACATCGGCTGTTGCCGCGGCGGTAATTACCAGTTTGGGCTGAGCTGTTGTCAGAATATGTTTTAAACGCTCCGCAGGATGGTCCGGGTCTAACGGCAGGTAGGTGGCGCCTGCCTTAGCGATAGCCAACAGGGAAACCACCAGGTTTGCACCACGCGCCAGCAGGACTGCCACGATATCGCCGGTGTTGATCCCCTCAGCCTGCAGATAGCGGCAAAGCTGATTGGCCTGGGCGTTGAGGCTGGCATAGCTCAGCGACGTCTCAGCCTGATAAAACGCTACGCTGTCTGGCGTTTTCATTGCCTGTGCTTCAAACAGCTCAGGTAGTGTTAAGGGAGAAAGGTCAGTCTCAGTTTGCGCATTCATTACTGCCAGCTGCTGTGTCTCACCAGGTTGTTGCAGAGACGGTAATCCGACCGGGCAATCTGGGTGTGCAAGCAGTTCGTTAAATAGCGACACCATTCGGTTGTGGTGGTTAAGTAATTGCTCCTCGCTGTACAGCGCTGCGTTGGCATCAAACCCAAGTACGAGGGTATGTTCATCGCCATAGCCAAAAAAGAAGATATTCAGATCTTGCGCTGGGCCACTGCAAAGGTTTGTTGGCGTGGTACGGCAACCATTGACCTTGAGGTCTTCGCCAAATAACTCAATGTTGACGGTCGTGTGATACAGCGGGTGCGCCAGATTCAGGTCCCGCTGTAAATCATCATTACGGTACTGCTGATGGCGTAACACACTTCTCATCTCTTTAGAAGTGAGTGCCAGAACGTCATTGAGAGACAGTGCAGGGGATAAGTCCAGACGTAGCGGCATGATGTTGGATAACAGGCCGGGGATAGTGCGCTGCTCACGGCCAGCCCTTGCCGTTACGGGCATACCGATAACCAAATCATCGTTATTGGTCATGCGATAAAGATAGATACAGCTAAGGGCAGTCAGTAGCTGTGGTAGTGTGTAGCCCAGTGATTTTGCTTTTTCACGTAGTGCCTTATCCGTTGCGCTATCGATGTTCTTTCGGTGAAAAAGGATGTTTTTTGCAGGGGCAGAACGCCCGGCCAGGCTTGCTGGTTCAGGCATATCGCTAAAGCTGGAGACCCAGTACTCTCGATCGCGGTTAAAGCGGCTGGAGCTGCGGTACTCCTGGTCGTCTTTAATCAACTGCTGAAAGCGACCAAAAGGTGTGGGTGGGACTGGTTCAGCAGCGATTAAGCAATTATAAATTTCAACGATTCTGTTAATTAGCAGCGAGCCGCCGAACCCATCCTGTAAAATATGGTGGCAGCAATGGTAATAGGCGTATTTGGTGTCGGAAAGTTTAATCAGTGAAAACTCGAATGCGCGTCCCTCTGTCAAAGGGAATATTTTCATTGCATTCTTTTTCAGGTATTCATTAAATGCCGCTTCAGGATCTTGCTTAAGACTGAAGTCATAAAATACAACTTCATAATCGTCGACGTTGTCCAGCACCTGCATTATTT
>JALAGK010000205.1 GCA_022712475.1 Enterobacteriaceae bacterium | reverse complement strand
GGTTAAGTACGTATGGATTATCGTTATCGCACCGTTACTCGCACGGCGCCTGAGTGATATCACTTCCGTCAGACGGAAAGGAAAAAGATGGTAACTGAAGGGTACACCGACCAAACGGCTGAATACCTTCAATTCTTATCCTTATATCGATTTTCGCGCGTAATTTTAGCACTAATTGCTCTTAAAACGGCAGCACTACCGCCTGCGTAAGGTCAACAATGCGAACGGTGGCGCAACTTTTGGTGTAAAAAAAAGCATGAAAACATTTCTTACGTGTAAAACACGCTGGCACCGCTTGCGAAAAACAATAGTGGTGATAATGTGAGCGCTTAATTCCAGAGCAATCTGATTCAGGGCAGTTTTTGCCGTTCAGGCTTGTATTATCGGTTTATCAAGGAAATCCGTTGTATGCGTAAAATCGCGTTATTTTTTGCGATGCTTCTCCTGCCGTGCATGTCGTTTGCCGGCTTGCTTGGCAGCAACCCTTCACCCTTAGCTGACAAAAAGCAGTTTATGGGCTCGCCGGTTTATATTCAGATTTTTAAACAAGAACGCACCCTTGAACTGTGGGTCAAGTCAGGCGAAAAATACCAGCTGATGAGCAGTTACAATATCTGTAACTACTCGGGTGGACTGGGGCCAAAGCGACGTACTGGTGATTTTAAAAGCCCGGAAGGTTTTTACAGCGTGGACCGCAGCCAGCTTAAACCTGACAGCCAGTATTACAAAGCCATCAATATCGGCTTTCCGAATGAATTTGACCGCCAGAACGGCTATGACGGAAAGTATCTGATGATTCACGGTGCCTGCGTGTCAGTTGGCTGCTATGCCATGACGGACAGCGGTATTGATGAGATTTTCCAGTTCGTGACCGCAGCGCTGGTATTTGGTCAGCCGCGCGTTGAAGTGAGCATTTATCCGTTCCGTATGACAGATGCTAACATGGCGCTGCACAAAAACTCTTACTACGCGAACTTCTGGAAGCAGCTTAAGCCGGGTTATGACTACTTTGTGCAGAATAAACAGCCGCCGCATGTCAACGTGCAGAACGGCCAGTATGTCGTTAACACCCGGCCGTTTATGAGCGGTGGCAACAGCCAGCCGCAGCTTGCATCAAACCTGCTTTTCACCGAGGCAAAATAACGCCCACTCCCCAGGCGCTATCCGGTTCCAGTTTTCGTTACCGGTAAGCGGCTGGGTAGCAATCACCGACACCACGTCATTAGGCGTGGTTTCGCGCTGAAAATCAATTTCCACATCTCTGTCCAACAGCGTTGCCACACCAAACGGCGCACGACGCGTTATCCAAAAAAGATTCGTTGAGCAAAACGCCATGACGTAGCGCCCATCAGACAACAGCATGTTAAAGACGCCTTTGTTACGCAATTCACCCGCCAGCTCTGCCACGTAGCGGAACATGGCTGTCATATTGCCAGGCGTACGCGGGTAACGTTGAGTCAAACGGTGCAGCAACCAGCAGAACGCATATTCACTGTCGGTGTCCCCCACCGGGCGGAAATTGCCGGTTTCGAGGCTTTTGTAGCCTTTAAGCTGTCCATTGTGGGCGAAGGTCCAGTTACGGCCCCAGAGCTCGCGGGTAAAAGGATGGGTATTTTCAAGCGCCACTTCGCCCCGATTGGCCTGGCGAATATGCGCAATGACCGAGCAGGACTTAATCGGATAGTCCTGCACCAGTCTGGCAATAGGAGAGTTGAAGCTTGGTTGCGGGTCTTTAAAAGTGCGGCACCCTTTGCCTTCATAAAACGTAATGCCCCAGCCATCTTTATGCGGACCCGTGCCACCACCTCGCTGCACCAGTCCGGTAAAGCTAAAGCAAATATCCGTTGGGACGTTAGCGCTCATCCCGAGCAGTTCACACATATTTGACCTCCCGAACCACACCCCTCCGGCCAGGGAGGGGCTTAGGGGTTACGCTTTCACCATCTCTTTTTCAATCAGTAGCATCAGGATATGAATCACTTTAATGTGAATTTCCTGAATGCGATCTGCATAACCAAAGTGCGGCACACGGATTTCGATATCTGCGCTACCCGCCATTTTGCCGCCGTCTTTACCGGTCAGCGCAATCACCTTCATGCCTTTTGCACGAGCCGCTTCAATGGCTTTAATGATATTGGCGGAGTTACCGGAGGTGGACAAGCCCAGCAGTACGTCACCTTCGCGGCCCACCGCCTCCACATAGCGAGAGAATACATATTCATAACCAAAGTCGTTGCTCACACAGGACAGATGGCTCACATCAGAAATCGCAATCGCCGGATAGCCCGGACGGTTTTCACGATAGCGGCCGGTCAGCTCTTCGGCAAAATGCATGGCGTCGCAGTGGGAACCACCGTTACCGCATGAGAGTACTTTGCCACCCGCTTTGAAGCTATCTGCCAACAGCACAGCCGCACGCTGGATGGCATGGATGTTGGCGTCATCTTTCAGGAAATTCGCCAGCGTGTCGGCGGCTTCGTTCAGTTCACTACGGATAATATCCTGGTACATGAGGAGGGTTCCTTCAGCTTTTGCTAATTACTCTGAGCAGTGTACCGGATAGCGCCAGCAGCGAGAAGCACCGCGCAACGGCAGTTTACCCGGTAATTTGGTCCACAGTGTGAGCCAGGTTGTAATTATATTGTAAACACATTGATAAAAATGAGTG
>JALAGK010000204.1 GCA_022712475.1 Enterobacteriaceae bacterium | reverse complement strand
CTGTTCTCCGAAATATTCATGGGATAACGATCATTTTTATATTGTAGACCTGAGTATCATGGAAAAATTAGACGCTAATCGCCGCAAACTGCTGGCGCTGGGCGGTGCCGCTTTGGGTGCTGCGCTTTTGCCGACGTCAGCGTTCGCCACTCTCTCCACGCCGCGTCCGCGTATTTTGACTCTGAATAATCTGAATACCGGAGAAACGATTAAAGCCGAATTCTTTGATGGCAGGGGTTACATTCAGGATGAACTGGCCCGCCTCAATCACTTCTTCCGCGATTATCGCGCGAATAAAGTCAAAACCATCGATCCTCAGTTGTTTGATCAGCTGTTCCGTTTGCAGGGGTTACTGGGTACACGTAAGCAGGTGCAGCTGATCTCTGGCTACCGCTCACCTGTGACAAACACCAACCTGCGTGCGCACAGCCGCGGTGTGGCTAAGAATAGCTATCACACCAAAGGCCAGGCGATGGATTTCCATATTGAAGGTATTGCATTAAGCAATGTTCGTAAAGCTGCGTTAGCAATGGGTGCAGGCGGTGTGGGATACTACCCGCGCAGTAACTTTGTGCACATTGATACTGGTCCCGTCAGGAACTGGTAATTAACGGAGGTCTGGTTTCGGCCAGAAAAGCAGCATGAACTATCATATCATTCCGGTTACGGCGTTTGCCCAGAACTGCTCTCTTATCTGGTGCCCCGACACCCGACTGGCCGCGCTGGTTGACCCGGGGGGCGACGCAGCGCGTATTAAGCAGGAAATTGACGCCCAGGGCGTGAGCGTTACGCAGATTCTGCTGACGCATGGTCACCTTGATCACGTGGGTGCTGCAGCTGAACTGGCACAGCATTACGGTGTGCCGGTGATTGGGCCGCAAAAGGAAGATGAGTTTTGGCTGCAGGGGCTCCCCCAGCAAAGTAAAATGTTTGGGCTGGAAGAATGTCAGCCGCTTACGCCCGATCGCTGGCTTGAAGAAGGTGAGACGGTAAACGTGGGTAAGATAACATTACAGGTCTTACATTGCCCGGGCCATACGCCGGGGCATATTGTGTTTTACGACGCGGCTTCTCACCTGCTGATTTCAGGCGATGTGATTTTTAAAGGCGGAGTAGGGCGTAGCGACTTCCCACGCGGTGACCATACGCAGCTTATTACCTCCATTAAAACAAAGCTGTTACCGCTGGGTGATGATGTAAGGTTTATTCCGGGGCATGGACCTATGTCTACGCTGGGTGATGAACGGTTACATAACCCTTTTCTGCAGGATGAATTACCGGTCTGGTAATCTCCACTCACAAGGCCTCCATTAGGGAGGCCTTGTTGTTTCTGACATGATTTTTTATGTAACTGTGGCAACGACGCAGCGATAAATCTGTGGCTGTGTTGTCATGTGCGTCTGTCGTTACAGTAAATAGCATTGAAGGCGTTCTATCACCTTGCACAGGCTGTTGCTGCATAATTCATCCAGCTTGCAGGTACTGGTACAGAGCTAAAATCTGTTGCCGGGTAGCAGCGCTCAATAAAAAAGAGCCGCGAATGCGGCTCTCTTTTGTCGTTCAGGCTATGTAATCAGAGCACAGCAACGATGGCTTCACACAACGGTGCCATGTTGTCTGGCGTCATGCCTGCAACATTCACGCGACCAGAAGCAACAGCGTACACGCCAAACTCTTCACGCAGGCGCAGAACCTGTTCTTTGGTCAGGCCGCTGAACGAGAACATACCATTCTGGTTGATGATGAAGCTAAAGTCGCGATTAGCCCCTTTTTCCTGCAGGGTATTCACAAACAGCTGACGCATACGCTGGATGCGCTGGCGCATATCGGTCAGCTCTTGTTCCCAAAGTGCACGCAGGGCGTCATTACTGAGAATGGTGGCAACAACCGCAGCGCCGTGTGCAGGCGGGTTTGAGTAGTTGGCACGAATGCAGGACTTCATCTGACTGAAGGCACGGTCGGCTTCATCTTGTGATGCAGCGACCAGTGTACAGGCACCCACGCGCTCATTGTACAGACCAAAGTTTTTGGAAAACGAGCTGGCAACAATGAGCTCTTTATGGGTGGCGGCAAACACGCGTAGCCCTTCAGCATCTTCTTCCAGACCACGGGCAAAACCCTGGTAGGCAAAGTCAAACAGCGGTAGCCAGCCCTTTTCCTGCGACATTTTTGCAAGCACTTGCCACTGCTCAAGCGTAGGATCAATACCGGTGGGGTTGTGACAGCAGCCGTGGAACAGCACTACGTCTCCGGCCTGGGCCGCCTGCAGGCTTGCGACCAGGGCATCAAAATCCAGCGAGTGGTTTGCGGCGTCGTAGTAGTTGTATTCGCACACTTCCAGACCGGCAGAGCCAAATACGCTCTTATGGTTCGGCCAGCTTGGATTGCTCACCCACACACGCTTTACTGCGGTGTTTTTTGCCAGAAAATCCGCGGCAACGCGCAGGGCACCGGTACCACCTGGCGTCTGCGCTGTTTGTGCGCGTTTCTCTTCAATAATGGCGCTGCCTTTACCAAATAACAGCTCGCGAGTGCAGTGGCCAAATTCGGGGATGCCGTCAATCCCCAGATAATTTTTGGTGGTTTCATTTTCCAGCAAATATTGTTCAGCTTTTTTTACGCTGGTCAGAACAGGAGTTTTGCCCGTTTCGTCCTTGTAAACCCCGATGCCGAGGTTGATTTTGGTCGGGCGTTCGTCGGCGCGAAACAGGTCAGCCAGTCCAAGAATGGGATCGGCAGGGGCAGCGGTAATGTTTTCAAACATGACGAGGTTCCATTGGTATCAAGAGAAGAGATTCATCCTCAGGTTACCGCTTGCTCAATCAATTGCCAACCGTTTGCTTTAAAAAGAGCGTCCGGCGTCAAAAACTGCTAACTGGTTGTCTGCAGGCATAAAAAAACAGGGCCGAGGGCCCTGTTTTTTAAGCGGTTATGCTTGTACCAGATTAGAACTGGTAAGCAACACCCAGCATTGCATTGTCTTCGCTACCAACAAAGCTACCGTAGGTACGGGTAAACGCATTGTCATTCATCATGTTAATGCGGTAGTCACCGTACACGCTGAAGTTTTTGTTGAAGTAGAAAGAGGCACCAACAGTGAAGTACTCAGCCAGAGTGGCATCGGTGTAGCCGTTAGCACCGATCGGCAGGTTTTTACCCTTGCTCTTCACGTAAGAGACAGACGGACGCAGACCGAAGTCGAACTGGTACTGAGCAATCGCTTCGAAGTTCTGCGTTTTGTTCAGATTGGTACGCAGAGTCTCGGAATCACCAGCTGCATTGGTAATATTTTTAGCTACGTAAGTCATGTTGCGGGTTTCAGTATAAACCGCTGCCAGGTAGATGTTGTTAGCATCATACTTCAGACCTGTTGACCATGCTTCTGCGTTGCTACCATTACCATCTAATGATTGTTCATCTGAACGGTCAGATTTGCTGTAAGCACCGATGATGCCAAAGCCTTCGTAGTCATAACCGAGAGAAACGCCGAAGCCGTCACCGTTCTGGGTGTTAACCGCGCCGCTTTCATTTTTACCCTGGTACTGAGCGCCAAAGTGCAGGCCGTCAACCAGACCAAAGAAATCGCTGTTACGGTAGGTCAGAACACCCACGGTACGGCCGGTCATGTAGTTATCAGCGTTGCCCGCCCAGGTTTCACCGGAGAAAGACGGTGCCATATCGGTCCAGGACTCTACGTCGTAAACGATACCGTAGTTACGACCGTAGTCCAGAGAGCCCGCGTCAGCGATTTTCAGACCCGCGTAAGCCAGACGAGTACGCTGTTTCTGAGAACCTTTGCCTTCGTCAGCATCCGCATAGGCGCGGTATTCCCACTGGCCGTAACCGGTCAGCTGATCGGAGATCTGGGTTTCGCCTTTGAAACCGATCTGCGCGTAGGTGCCGTCGCTGTTAGTGGTGTCATCACCGGTGGTGGTCCAGTAGTGCTCTGCTGCAACTTTACCGTACAGGTCCAGTTTGTTAGCGTTTTTGTTATAGATCTCTGCTG
>JALAGK010000203.1 GCA_022712475.1 Enterobacteriaceae bacterium | reverse complement strand
GTATATCATTTATGAAACGTCTTAAGCAGCCGAGGCCGTCGAAAAACCGCGATTTTTTGTCAATCACGGCGGCGTCAGTGGCTTATCGTCATGTCCGGCAGGCCGTATACATCTTGCGAAGGCAGGCCGCCTAAATGATGCAGCAGGTGTGTGACCAGCAGCGGCGCAACGGTGGCAGGTGTTGCGTCCGGTACAAACTGGCTCACCTGGGTCATCGCCATCCCGGCGTAACCACAGGGATTAATACGCAGAAACGGCGTGAGATCCATGTTGATATTCAGCGCCAGTCCGTGGAACGAGCAGCCTTTGCGAATGCGCAGTCCCAGCGAACAGATTTTGCTCTCACCCACATATACACCCGGCGCATCTGCCCTGGCGTGTGCCTCAATACCCAGTTCAGCAAGCGTATCGATAACCGTGTTTTCCAGCAGCGACACCAGTTCACGTACACCAAGCTGCCGTCTTCTGAGGTTAAGCAGCAGATACACGACCTGCTGGCCAGGGCCGTGATAGGTGACCTGGCCGCCGCGATCGCTCTGGATGACCGGAATATCGCCAGGCGTCAACACGTGCTCAGCCTTCCCGGCCTGACCCTGGGTGAATACCGGGTCATGCTCGACAAGCCAGATTTCATCGGCGCTGTGTTCATTACGGGTGTCGGTAAAGTCGTGCATCGCCTGGGACACGGGGCTGTATGGCTGTCGTCCAAGGTGGCGAATGAGGAGGGTGTCTTGAGACAAAACGGCGTCTCCGGGGAAGAATGGGTCGGCGCAGTATAACACAGGGGTAACAGAAAATTTACCCGGCGCAAGGCCGGGTAACGGGATTACAGCACCATACGTACGATTTCGATATTCCCGAGTTCTTCGTACAGTGTTTCCACCTGGTCGATATGGGTGGCAGTAATAGTGATAGAAACGGAGTGGTAGTTTCCTTTGCTGCTTGGCTTGACCTGCGGCGTATAGTCGCCCGGCGCATGGCGCTGCACAACTTCGACCACCAGATCAACCAGCTCTGGTTTCGCCAGGCCCATTACTTTGTAGGTAAACGGGCAGGGGAATTCAAGCAGCTCTTTCAGATTGGTTTTCATGGTCGCTCCAGCGTAACGAAATAATAACTCCCGCCTGAGCGGGAGTCGCGATGATGCTAAGTATATGGGGGCAGTTACGCGGTTTTCAAGCGCACTGGCCTTAGCCGAACCAGCGGTGGAACATCAACTTGATATAGTCGATGAATCTGCTGAAGAAATTACCTTCTTCGATAGCCTGCAACACAACCAGCGGACGCTGCTCGATGGTTTTTCCATCCAGCTGGAAGTTGATGGTACCCACAACCTGGTTTTTCTCCAGCGGTGCGTTGAGCTCCTGAGCATTGAGCACATAGCTTGCTTTCAGGTCTTTCATGCGCCCGCGTGGGATAGTCAGGAACACATCTTTATCCACGCCGAGTGAAGCACGATCGCTGTCACCAAACCAGGCCGGTTCAGAGGCAAACTCTTTACCAGCCTGCAGCGGATTCACAGTTTCAAAGAAGCGAAAACCCCAGGTCAGCAGTTTCTTGCTCTCGGTCTCGCGACCTTTAAAGGTACGTCCGCCCATCACGGCAGAAATCAGGCGCATCTGCCCTTCGGTGGCGGAAGCGACAAGGTTATAACCCGCTTTTGCAGTATGGCCGGTTTTGATACCGTCGACATTGAGGGTTTTATCCCACAGCAGCCCGTTACGGTTCATCTGGCGAATACCATTAAAAGTAAATTCTTTTTCTTTGTAGATGCCGTATTCGTTCGGTACGTCGCGAATCAACGCCTGGCCGATAAGCGCCATATCGCGCGCGGAGCTGTACTGCCCTTCGGCATCCAGACCGTGCACGGTCTGGAAGTGTGAGTTCTTCAGACCCAGCACGGCGACGTAGTTGTTCATCAACCCGACAAAGGCGTCCTGGCCACCGGCCACATAATCGGCCATCGCCACACAGGCATCGTTACCCGATTGCAGATTAATACCGCGAATCAGCTGTGAAACCGGTACTTGCATACCCGGCTTGAGGAACATTAGCGAAGAGCCTTTGAACACCGGGTTACCGGTCGCCCACGCGTCCTGGCCCACGGTGACCAGATCGGTTTCTTTAAACTTGCCTGCTTTCATAGCCTGGCCGATGACATAGCTGGTCATCATTTTGGTCAGACTGGCCGGATCACGTCGCGTGTCGGCATTGGATTCCGCCAGCACTTTACCGGAGTTGTAATCAATCAGGATGTAGGATTCCGCGTCAATCTGCGGGACCTCAGGGATCATCGTTTTAATGTTGAGGTCGTCAGCCTGTGCAACAGAGGCGGCAGTCAGGGATACAGCCGCAGCGAGGACTAAGGGCCGGGCAAAGCGATTACAAGGAGATCTGGTCATGGTCTGAACGAACAACATCCGTGGTGAAATCAAAAAAGTGCCTAACTATAGCAAATGCTATTTTTAGTGGCATCCGACTTTGCGCAGTAATTGTGACAGGAATTTACATAAACTGACACAAGGCCGGACGCCACAGGGTTACTGGGCGGCAGTAATAAACGACTGGAGCTGTGCTTCAACCATCAGGCGTTGTTGAAGCGCCATTGCTTCGCCGCGTCTTTCAAACGGTCCCAACTGCACGCGATAAATGCTCTCATTCTGCGTCACTTTACCAGGTACACTGAATTTCTGACTCAGTTCCTGCTGCCACTGACTGGCGCGTGTACCGTCACCAATTGCTCCCACCTGTACCATGTAGCCGGTGCCGGTTGACGCGCCCTGCACGGAGCCAGGGGCGGTCACAGGGGCGTTCATGCTGCCGGAGGTGAGTTGTGGCTGGGTGGTTTGTACTGGCTGCTCACCTGCCGCTGGCTGGACCTGCGTTACTGGTGCTGTGCTACTGATGTCTGCTTGCATAGCGGCATCGCCCGTTTGCGTAGCAGCAACAGGAGCCACGACCATTGGCGTAAGTGAGTCGTTACTGATGGCGTTCACGTTACCAGCAGGTGTTGGGGTTTGTGCTGAAGAGACACTACCAAGGCCGCTGCTCAGATCGGGGCGTGCGGGTAGCGCGTAGGTCTGTTGGGCAATGGTAGTACAGGCAGTACCGGGGCCGGATAGCGAGCCATCAGGTGCGACGACAATGGGGTCGATGCGCACTTTGGTATTATTTGACGTGTTCAGACGGTCAGCCGCAGCGCGAGAAAGCGAGATGACTCTGTCGTTGCCGTACGGGCCTCGGTCGTTAATGCGCACCACAATCATGCGGCCGTTGGCCAGGTTAGTGATGCGTGCATAGCTCGGCACCGGCAGCGTTGGATGGGCGGCGGTCAGCTGTGTCGGATCGAATGTCTCGCCAATAGCCGTCAGGTTGCTGCCTGGCTCGGCATCATAAATAGCGGCGAAACCGGCCTGGCTGAAGCGTGGCGGATCGCGCACGATTTTCCAGGTTTTGCCGTCACGTTTGTAGTCCTGATTGGCTATCGGATTTTGCGGTTCATAACGCGGTTCAGCACCCGTTATCTCAACTACCGGACCGTTACAAACCGCTGGTTGTGGTACGCTACTGGTCTGCTGCTGATTATTGTTATCAGTACTACATGCCGCCAGCAATCCTGCTGTTACGCAGACTCCTATCCACTGCTTACGCATCGCCCACCTCTTACACGTTTTTGGACAACATTTTCCTGTGGGTATGTATCGACATCACGATACCAAACCCGGCCATCAGCACAATCAGGGCCGATCCCCCGTAACTTACGAGCGGTAGTGGAACTCCAACCACTGGCAGTATGCCACTCACCATGCCGATATTTACAAACACATAAACAAACAAAATCAGCATCAATGCCCCGGCCATTACGCGCCCGAATGTGGTCTGTGCGCGAGCGGCAATCCACAGGCCGCGCACAATCAGTAACAGGTACAGCGCCAGTAGCACCAGTACACCAATCATGCCAAGTTCTTCCGCAAGAACCGCAAAAATAAAGTCAGTGTGACGCTCGGGCAGAAACTCCAGCTGTGACTGTGTTCCGTGTAGCCAGCCTTTGCCGCGCATCCCGCCAGAGCCAATAGCAATTTTAGACTGAATAATATGGTAGCCTGCTCCCAGCGGATCGCTTTCAGGATCCAGCAGCATCATCACGCGCTGGCGCTGATAATCATGCATCAGGAAGAACCACAGAATCGGGATAAACGCGGCGACCAGCAGCACCGCAATGCCAATCAGTCTCCAGCTCATACCGGACAGGAACAGCACAAACAACCCCGAGGCAGCTACCAGAATAGAGGTACCAAGGTCGGGCTGTGCTGCCACCAGTAGGGTAGGTAGAAAGATAAGTATGAGTGCAATGCCGGTGTTTTTCAGCGTAGGTGGACAGACGTCACGGTTGGTAAAACGCGCCACCATCAGCGGCACGGCAATTTTAGCAATTTCGGAGGGCTGAAAGCGGATAATGCCCAGATCCAGCCAGCGCTGCGCCCCTTTTGAGATAGCACCAAATGCATCCACCGCCACC
>JALAGK010000202.1 GCA_022712475.1 Enterobacteriaceae bacterium | reverse complement strand
ATGTAATAGTAAACAGGGGGTGTTATGGAATACCAGGTTCAGGCTATACCGGCGCGCACGTTGGCTGGGTTTCACATGGTTGGGCCGTGGGAGCACACGGTGAAACAAGGGTTCGAGCAGCTTAGCTTGTGGGTAAACAGCCAGAAATATCCGGCGCAAGAATGGATTGCGGTGTACTTTGATAACCCGCAAACCACGCCACCTGAGAAACTGCGTTGCGACACAATGGTCACTGTCCCTCAGGGCTTTACTCTCCCTCCCAACAGTGAAGGGGTGATTTGTACCCGCCTTGACGGTGGCTTGTTTGCGGTTGCCCGTGCCAGAGTGGTTAACCATGACTTCACCACGCCGTGGCTTGATTTTTTTGCGCTGCTGGAAGCAGACACACAGTATCAGCTCCGGGAATGCCCTTGTTTTGAAATCTACTTGTCTGACGGTGCAGATGGTGTATGGGATATCGACATGTATATCGGGGTGGAAGAAGTACGGGTGAGCGCAGTCTGACAAGAACACAAATGTGTAGGCGGAACATCACCATCAGAAACAGGCTTGTGATGCAAGCTTGTTAAGCATCAGGTATTTATGCGCCAGGCCCCAGGAAGAGGGGGGCGGCGTGTGCGTATGATTAAATAAGGGAGGCAAGCCTCCCTTGTTATAAGCAGCGTTTAGGGTTAATCCTTGAGCTTCTCGCGCATCTTCTTAACGTCGCTCGCACTCACCGCTGGCGCAGCGTTGCCCCAGCTGTTGCGAATGTAAGTCAGAACATCGGCAATCTGCTCATCGGTCATGGTGGCGGCAAACGCTGGCATGGCTGGCGCGGTGGGGTGCGCTGGCGTATCTACACCGCGGCTACCTGCCAGCACCACGCGCACGAGCGATATCGGCTCCTGGGCATTAATCAGCGGGCTGTCAGCAAGCTGCGGGAAGATATTCTTCTCGCCTTTGCCAGATGATGTGTGGCACGCCGAGCAGCGGTCAAAGTAAATAGCTTTACCTGTCACCATCTGCGGGCTATCGGCCTTAAGCGGCTCTGGCGGCGTTTTGTCGTCACCTTTAAGCGACTTCAGGTAAACCGCCACTGCCTGCAGATCGCTCTCATTCCAGTGCTGAGACGAGTTTTTTACCTCCTCAGCCATGGGACCGGAAGCGAAGTCATAGCGGTTCATGCCGTTGCGTAAATAGTCTTTAATTTCCTGTACGCTCCAGCGCCCGATGCCGTCGTGGTTTGCGCCGGTAATGTTCGGCGCCCACCAGTTTTCAACATCAGCCCCGGTCAGGAACTGGCTGTTCTTATCGCCGCCAATAATGTTTTTCGGCGTGTGGCACGTGCCGCAGTGGCCGAGGCCCTGCACGATATAAGCACCGCGATTCCATTCAGCAGATTTCGACAGGTCTGGCTGGTACTCACCTTTGTCAAAGTTTAACCAGTTCCAGCCAATCAGGCTGGTGCGCACGCTGAAGGGGAACGGCAGCAGGTTGGTTTCTACTTGCTGACGCACCGGCGTTAATGTTTGCAGATAGGCCCAGATAGCACGGTTATCTTCGTCGGTAACTTTGGTATAGGCGGTAAACGGCATCGCGCCGTAGAGGCGTTTGCCGTCGTGGCCAATGCCTTCGGACATGGCGCGTTTAAAGTCGTCGTAGGTCCATTTACCAATACCGGTCTCATCATCTGGCGTAATGTTGGCGCCTACCAGCGTGCCAAACGGTGTTTTGATGGGCACGCCACCAGCAAATGGTTTTTGCGCATTGGCCGTATGGCAGGCGGCACAGTCGCCGACTGTTGCCAGATAGCGCCCTTTTTCAACCTGATCAAATTCCGGTTGCGCCAGCGCCTGAGCAGATGCAGCAAGGCAGGAGAGGGTGAGCAAAGAGAAAGCTAACTTTTTCATGCGTCGATCATCTCCCCAGGTTTTTTCAGATAAAAATGGCGGATAGCGTGTGCGGCTTTGAATGCCAGTGCACCCACGGTGCCGGTCGGGTTGTAGCCTGGGTTTTGCGGGAAGGCGGATGCGCCTACAACAAACAGGTTTGGAACATTCCATACCTGTAAATGCTTGTTGACCGAGCTGGTGGACGGGTCAGCGCCCATAATAAACCCGCCAACCACGTGAGAGGACTGATACGGCACGCTGTTCCAGTGCCCGCTCGTGGCTTTAGCAACGATTTCGCGCGGGTTCATTGCCTTAGCGATATCTGCCACCTTGTTAGTGCAGTACTGCGCCATTTTCAGGTCGTTTTCCGGGAAGTCGAACGTAATACGCAGCAGCGGGCGTCCCAGGCGGTCCTTGTAATTCGGATCGAGCGAGAGATAGTTAGTGCGTGTAGTGTAGCTGCTGGCCTCACAGCCAATAGACATAGTGCTCTGGTAGTTTTTCACCATCGCCTCTTTCCAGCCTTTGCCCCATTTGGGTGTGCCTGGCGGGGTGGGATGATAGTTGATTGGCGCGCCGCCGATAGGGGTTACGCGGATGCTGCCACCGCCAAAAAAGCCCAGTCCGCTGTGGTCAAAATTGTCGTTGTTGAAGTCATCTATGCCCATGCCGACCGCACCTGCGCCAATGAATGGGTTGAACTTCTTGTCGTCAAAATAGAGCGTGACGCCATTGGCGGTCTGGTAGGCGTAGTTACGTCCGGTGGTACCGGTATTGGTCACCGGGTCGTAGGCCTGGCCGATATTGGATAACAGCATCAGGCGCACGTTCTCGAAGGTGAACGCGGCAACAATTACGAGTTTCGCGGGCTGGAACCACTCGTCACCGGAGGAGTCAATATACGTCACGCCGGTTGCTTTGCCGCCGCTACTGTCGGTGTTCACTTTGAGCACTTCGCAGAAGGTGCGCGCCTCGAAATTAGGCTGGCGCATCAGAGCAGGTAAAATGGTGGTTATGGCGCTGGCTTTAGAATAGTTCGCGCAACCGTAGTTAGTACAAAAGCCGCAAAATGTACACGGACCCATGGCCACGCCATACGGGTTGGTATAGGACTCGGAGACTAAAGAAGAGGGTACCGGGAAGGGCGTATAGCCAAGATTTTTTGCAGCGTCAGCAAACAGCACCGGACCGTAAGGCTGTTTAAGCGGTGGGGTGGGGTACTCACCTGAACGGGTGCCTTCAAACGGGTTACCGCCTTCCTGCACCTGGCCGTTGAGCACACCCGCTTTGCCAGATGTTCCTGCCACGCGTTCAAACGCCATATAGTGTGGTTCCATCTCCTCCCAGGTGGTGCCCCAGTCCTGTAACACCAGTTCCTCCGGGATGCTGCCATATTTCTCACTAAGGTAGCTTTTAAGACGAAATTCGTTGGGCTGGAAGCGAAAGGTGATGCCAGCCCAGTGGTTACCGGCGCCGCCAGTGCCGTTGCCGGGGTGGAATGAGCCCCAGCTACGCATGGGTAGGGCCGTCTGAGACGGATTATTGCGCATGGTACAGGTGTTCTGGCGCGTACGTAGCATCAGCTCCTGGCGCTGTACATAGCGCAGCTCGTCCGGTGCCGTGGCAACGTTAAAGTCGCGGGCAGTATCGCGCCACGGGCCGCGCTCTATACCCACGACCTGCAGTCCTTCATCGGCAAGTTCTTTAGCAATAATGGAGCCAGCCCAACCCAGGCCAATAACGACCACGTCGGTTTCGCGAAGTTTTTTGACCATGGTTTATCCTTTCTTCATCCAGTCTGCGCTGCCGGTGATACTGACCGGCGTGAGGTTTAAATCCTCGTTATGACGTTCAACAAAATCGCGGTAGTCATAGCGCGCGCCGGGGAAACCAATCATTTTCCAGGATGCCATGTCGCGGTTACCACCGTAGATGGGATCGGCAAAAAAGCCTTCGGTGGTATTGCTCAATACCTGAGCAAAAAACAGCGTGCTGTCGATTCCATCGAGCTGAATATCACCTTTCTCCAGCCCATGTAGCACCTTGTCTTGCTCATCACCGTTTAGTTCGTGGAAACGTTTGTGGTGCTGCTTTTGAGCATACTTATCCAGTGCCGCCAGGCCGAGGCGATAGCGTTCGCGGGGCGTGAGCGCCGACTGGTCGCCCTGTTCAGGTGTGCCTTCACGGAAGGGGCCTTGCATATACAGGCGTTCAAAATTACCGTAAAAGCCATGTAGCTGGCGGTCAATGAACACGGCGCAGCCGCAGGCTTTACCGCCGGGGCTGAGTTCATCTTCGGGAATAAGTCTGTCGACAATGGCTTCAAGAGTGGCGACTTCAGCAT
>JALAGK010000201.1 GCA_022712475.1 Enterobacteriaceae bacterium | reverse complement strand
CCTGCCATACGGTGCTGCCATCGTTAACCACGCTGCGTCACGCGACGCGCGTAATAGCAATTGCTCATTTCCTCCTGTGTGGGAGAGGGGCGCCCTTTGCCGAAAATCGGCGGGCATAAAAAGGAGACGGCGAGATGACAAGCACGACGCTGCCCACTGCGGCGGCAGCAGAAGAATACGACACCGACGTAGTCATACTGGGCGCAGGCCCGGTCGGGCTGATGATGGCTAACCAGCTTGGCCAGGCGGGTATACGCACGTTGCTCATTGAAAAAGGCGAGCAGTTGATTGATTACCCACGTGCGATTGGCATTGACGATGAATCGCTGCGCGCCATTCAGTCGGTCGGGTTGATTGATAACGTGCTGCCGCATACCACACCCTGGCACGCCATGCGTTTCTTAACCCCGAAGGGGCGCTGTTTTGCCGATATCCAGCCGATGACTGACGAATTTGGCTGGTCGCGGCGCAACGCGTTTATTCAACCGCAGGTGGATGCGGTGATGTGCGACGGGCTGGCGCGTTTTTCCTGTGTGCGCCGCCTGTTCTCACGTGAAGTCACTGGCGTGCTGCAAAACGCGAGCGGCGTGGAGCTTACGCTCAGTGCACCCGGCAACCGCACGGAGCGGGCGCGCGCCCGTTGGCTGGTTGCCTGCGACGGCGGTAACAGCTTTGTGCGCCGCGCGCTCGGTATCTCCTTTGAGGGAAAAACTGCACCCAATAAGTGGATAGTGATTGATATCGCCAACGACCCGCTCAGCACGCCGCATGTTTACCTGTGCTGCGATCCGGTGCGCCCGTGGGTGTCGGCCGCGCTACCGCACGCGGTGCGTCGCTTTGAATTTATGGTGATGCCCGGTGAAACGGAAGAAGAGCTGAGTCGCCCGGAGAACCTGCACCGCTTACTGTCGAAGGCTCTGCCGGATCCGCAGCGTATCGAACTGGTGCGCCAGCGGGTTTATACCCACAACGCACGCATTGCCGGGCGTTTTCGGGAAGGCCGGGTTTTTCTGGCCGGCGATGCCGCTCACATCATGCCGGTGTGGCAGGGGCAGGGTTATAACAGCGGGATGCGCGATGCCGCTAACCTGGCCTGGAAACTGGCGCTGGTTGTTAAAGGTCAGGCAGGCGAGACGCTGCTTGACAGCTACGAGCAGGAACGCCGCGACCATGCTAAAGCCATGATTGACCTTTCAGTGACGGCAGGCAACGTACTGGCGCCGCGTTATCGCTGGCAGGGCGCGCTGCGCGACGCCGCAAGCTGGGCGCTCAATGCGCTGCCGCCGGTTAAACGCTACCTGCTGGAAATGCGCTTTAAACCTATGCCGCAGTACCGCCGTGGCGCGCTGTTGACATGCGGCTCGCCTGCGGTGGGCCGCATGTTTATCCAACCGTCAGTCACAGACTGTGACGGGCGGCGCGGGCTGCTGGACGACTGGATCGGAGCCAATTTTGCCATCATCGCCTGGGGCAGCAACCCGCAGTGGGGCCTGAGCGAGGCTCAACGTGAACGCTGGCGTGCGCTGGGGGCGGTGTTTATCCGGGCCGTCCCGGAGGTACAACTGCCAGCAAACCCGCCGCCAGGCGACGTTATCTGGTTGGGCGACAGCCAGAACCGGCTACGCGCCTGGTTTGCCGGGCAGCCACATTCAATTGTGGTGCTGCGCCCGGATCGCTTTGTGGCGGCAACGGCTATTCCCCAGACGCTGGGGAGCACGCTTGATGCACTCGAAGCGGCGCTGGCGCTCATCCCTTCCTCAACAGCCGACATCGAAAAGGTGGCCTGATGAATGCCTGGTTGCACTGTCTGTCGCATACGCCACTGATTGGCTTTAACGATCCGGCGCCGGAAGTACTTGCCGAAGTCAACGCGACGATTGCGAGCGCGAGAGAGCGTATCCGCGTTTTTGCACCGGAGCTTGTGGTGCTGTTTGCGCCCGACCACTACAACGGTTTTTTTTGCGATGTGATGCCGCCGTTTTGCCTGGGCGTGGGTGCTCATGCCATTGGTGATTTTGGCAGCGCCGAAGGGGAGTTGCCGGTGCCGCAGGCGCTGGCGGAGGCTTGTGCGGCATCGGTGATGGAGCAGGGCATCGATCTGGCGGTGTCCTGGCGTATGCAGGTCGATCACGGTTTTGCCCAGCCGCTGGAGTTCCTGCTGGGCGGTCTTGACCGCTGTCCGGTGTTGCCGGTGTTTATTAACGCCGTAGCACCACCGCTACCGGGCTTTCAGCGTGCGCGTTTATTGGGCGAGGCGGTAGGACGTTTTACCCGTGGACTAAATAAACGCGTGCTGTTTGTTGGCTCCGGCGGTCTCTCACACCAGCCACCGGTGCCAGAGCTGGCGAGTGCAGATGCCCACATGCGCGACCGTCTGCTGGGCAGTGGTAAAGCGCTGCCGCCAGACGAGCGCGAGCTACGCACACGTCGGGTTATCAACGCCGCACAGCGTTTTGTTGAAGACCAGAACAGCCTGCATCCGCTTAACCCCGAATGGGACAACCATTTTCTCGATGTGCTGAGCGACGGGCAGTTAAGTGCGCTTGACGCGATGCCTAATGCCGAACTGTCACAGCTTGCCGGTAAATCCACGCACGAGATTAAAACATGGGTCGCCGCGTTTGCCGCGCTGTCGTCCTTTGGGAACTATCGCACACAGGGGCGCTACTACCGGGAAATACCCGAGTGGATAGCCGGATTCGGCTCCATCAGCGCCGCCCCTGTTTCAACTACATTTGCAAGGAGTCATTTATGAGCACAACGTACACCGAAGCGGAAACCAGCCATTTTTTCCACGCTGAAGAAGGCGGCCAGCGGCTGCGCATTCACTACAACGACTGCGGCAGCGGCACGCAAACGGTCATCATGCTGCACGGTTCCGGGCCAGGGGCAACGGGCTGGGCGAACTTCAGTCGCAATATCGAGCCGCTGGTGAGTGCAGGCTACCGGGTTATTCTGCTGGACTGCCCGGGCTGGGGCAAAAGTGACTCCATTGTCTGCGACGGCTCGCGCTCCGATCTCAACGCACGGATTATAAAACAGCTGGTCGACACACTGGAGCTTGACCGTGTGCATCTGCTCGGTAACTCCATGGGCGGCCACAGTGCGGTGGCGTTTACGCTGTCTTTTCCCGAGCGTGTGGGGCGCCTGGTGCTGATGGGGGGCGGTACGGGTGGTATGAGTACCTTCACTCCTATGCCTGCCGAGGGCATTAAGCGCCTGCAAAAGCTCTACCGGGAACCGACCCTCGAAAACCTGCAGCAAATGATGGAGATTTTTGTCGCCGATCCCTCTGCACTCAGCGAGGCGCTGTTTCGCACGCGGCTTGAGAACATGCTGGAGCGCCGCGACCATCTGGCAAATTTCGTCAAAAGTAGTGACCTGAACCCGAAGCAGTTCCCGGACTACGGTACCCGACTGGGCGAAATCCGTGCGCCAACGTTGATTGTCTGGGGGCGTAATGACCGTTTTGTGCCGATGGATACCGGGCTGCGCCTGCTGGCGGGTATTGCTGGTTCAGAACTGCATATTTACCGCGACTGCGGCCACTGGGCGCAGTGGGAGCATGCCGAGAGTTTTAACCGCCTGGTGCTGGAATTCCTCGCCCGTTAATGGAGACAGAAAAGTGACAGAGAAACTGCAACAGTTGGCCGCGCAGCTGCGTCAGGCGCAGAGCCAGCGTAAAACCATTGAACCGCTGCGCGAGGTGGGTATCAGCGCTGATGATGCTTATGCAATACAGCGTATTAACGTGCAGTACGGCGTTGAGCACGGGCGGCGGGTGGTAGGCCGCAAAGTGGGGCTGACGCACCCGAAAGTCCAGCAGCAGCTTGGGGTTGACCAGCCAGACTTTGGTACGCTGTTTGCCGATATGTGTTATGGCGACAACGCCACGCTACCGTTTAGCACGGTATTACAGCCGCGTATTGAGGCTGAGATTGCGTTGGTACTGGGGCGCGATTTGCTGTCGCCAGATACTACCTTTGCCGATATGTGCGCTGCCGTGCAATGGGTGCTGCCGTCGCTTGAGATTGTGGGT
>JALAGK010000200.1 GCA_022712475.1 Enterobacteriaceae bacterium | reverse complement strand
CTCCAGAGCCAGCTTTACAGCATACGCCACCTGGTGACGGAACTGGTCGGTATGGACGACAAACTCTCCGGCATCCTTAACATGCTGGAAGAAGCAGCCATCCAGATAAGCGAAGCCAGCGATGAGTTGCGCCACTACTGTGAGCGCATGGACCTTGACCCAAATCGCCTGTATGAGCTTGAGCAGCGCATTTCACGGCAAATCTCACTGGCGCGTAAGCACCACATTGCACCAGAGGCGTTGCCTGCGCTGCACCAACAGATGCTGGATGAGCAAAGCCTGATAGACTCTCAGGCTGACGACCAGGAAGCACTGATGCAGGCCGTCGCACGCCATCATCAACAGGCGCTTGAAGTCGCACATCAGTTGCATGAAAGCCGCGTTGCCAGTGCACACGAACTGGCGCAATTGATTACTGAGAGTATGCACTCACTTTCCATGCCACACGGGCAGTTGAATATTGACGTGAGCTTTAGTGAAAACCACCTCACGGCTGAGGGTGGCGATCGCATTGAGTTTCACGTGTGTACTAACCCAGGTCAGCCCTTACAGCCGTTGGCAAAAGTCGCCTCGGGCGGCGAGCTGTCGCGTATCGCCCTGGCTATTCAGGTCATTACGGCACGGAAAATGGAAACTCCAGCACTGATTTTTGATGAAGTGGATGTGGGGATCAGTGGCCCGACGGCAGCCGTAGTCGGCAAAATGCTGCGCCAGTTGGGTGAATCCACCCAGGTGATGTGTGTCACTCACCTGCCGCAGGTTGCCGGATGTGGGCATCAGCATTTCTTTGTCAGTAAAGAAACCGATGGTGAAATGACAGAAACCCGCATGCAACCGCTGGATAAACGTGCACGGTTACAGGAGCTGGCGCGCTTGCTGGGCGGTAGTGAAGTTACACGCCACGCGCTCGCCAACGCTAAAGAATTGCTGGCTGCCTGAAAGACACGCACAGTTTTACCTGAACGGATTACTGAGCAAAAAAACGTCGCTTTGTACAATTTGCTGAATTACTTGCCGCGGATTAACCAACTTTTTTTATCCACGGCGGTCATACTGTGGCGTGTTAAGGTTTTAAACTCAGTGAAGGTTTATTATCATCGGCATATCAAGTAAGCGCCACGAACCGTTCGGGCCCGAAAAGGAATCAAATTACTATGCGCTGTAAAATGCTGACTGCTGCCGCAGCGGTTCTCCTGATGTTAACCGCAGGCTGTTCCACTCTGGAGAAAGTGGTTTACCGTCCTGATATCAATCAGGGGAACTATCTGGCACCGAATGATGTTTCCAAAATCCGTGTAGGTATGACTCAACAGCAGGTTGCTTACGCACTAGGTACACCGATGGTCACCGATCCGTTCGGCACCAATACCTGGTTCTACATTTTCCGCCAGCAGCCGGGCCATGAAAATGTGTCACAGCAAACGCTCACGCTGACCTTCGACAGCAGCGGTGTGCTGACTAATATTGACAACAAACCGGCACTCAAATAACCGCCTTTTTGCAAATGAAAAAAGGTGCCGCTGGCACCTTTTTTATTGTTTGTCACTCATTACAAGAACACTGCGCTTGTCAGCCAGGCCCTACCGATACAACCCGGTAGACGACATGATGGTGAAGTACAGCACAAACCAGCAACCTGTTCGAAAAGAGACGCTGGTCTGTCGCACCCAGTATTTGCGGCGCTAACTACAGCTTGCAGTTATTTCTTTGCAGAACGTTCAGCACGCTGTCGGCGTAGTTCCTTAGGATCGGCAATAAGCGGGCGGTAGATTTCTACCCGGTCGCCGTCCTGAACGGTATCGTGCAGTTTCACCGGGCGGCTGTATATGCCCACTTTATTTTGCGAAAGCGAGATATCTGAACGCAGCTCCAGCAAACCCGAGGAGCGAATCGCCTCCTCTACCGTCGCACCTTCACGTAGCTTAACCGTACGCAGGTACTGCTTTTCAGGCAATGCATAAACCACTTCGACGCGGATTTCAGCCGACACGGTAAACCTCTTTCGCTCGGGCGGTGAACGCCTGCACCATATTTGAGGCCAGCTCTTTAAAGATGCGGCCAAACGCCAGTTCAATCAGTTTGTTGGTAAATTCAAAATCAAGCTGAAACTCAATCCGGCAGGCATCAGCGCTTAACGGCGTAAACTTCCAGCCGCCAATCAGTTTTTTAAACGGCCCATCGACCAGATTCATCAGTATGCTCTGGTTACGGGTCAGCGTATTGCGTGTGGTGAATGTTTTACTGATCCCGGCTTTCGCGACGTCAACGGCCGCAGTCATCTGCTGCGCCGATGACTCAAGAATCCTGCTGCCGGTGCAGCCTGGTAAAAATTCCGGGTACGATTTCACATCATTCACTAATCGATACATTTGCTCAGCGCTGTAAGGTACCAGCGCTGTACGGCTAATCTGCGGCATACCGTTTCCTGTCCGTCGTACAACCTTGCGATAATAACATTTCTAAAACAGCAAAGAAAAATTACGCCGCAATACATGCTAATATTGCAGCCTTGCCCCGAGGATGGGGTGCGTTTCATGACCGTATTACGTATACTGAGCGGCACTATGACAAAGAAAAAGCACACAAACCGGGTTCTGCCACCATTGCGCTCAACAAACGTGCGCGCCATGAATATTTCATTGAAGACGAATACGAAGCTGGCCTCTCCCTCCAGGGCTGGGAAGTAAAATCGTTGCGTGCTGGTAAAGCGAATATCGGTGACAGCTATGTCATCATGCGCGACGGTGAAGCATTCCTGTTCGGCGCAAACTTCACACCACTGAGCGTTGCCTCATCGCACGTGGTTTGCGACCCAACACGCACGCGCAAACTTCTGTTGAACCAACGCGAACTGGATACGCTCTACGGCCGTATCAATCGTGAAGGCTACACCATCGTGGCGCTGTCGCTGTACTGGAAAAACGCCTGGTGTAAGGTCAAGATCGGTGTTGCCAAAGGCAAAAAACAGCACGACAAGCGCACTGACGTGAAAGAGCGTGAATGGCAGCTGGATAAAGCCCGTATCATGAAAAACGCAGGCCGCTAACGCCCCTAAAAACTGCCGCTTTGCGGCAGTTTTCCATTTCACTCTTCGCTAACCATTTCCCCGACTACGACCGGTGTAATTTGCCGGTGTTCGCCCAAAAGCGTCTGATTGCACATACTATCCCCACCTGCACCAGACTGACCTTACCGCCGACAACACCACTGCGCGAAATATCGCCATGAGAACAGCCGCCCATTCTCATCATGCAAAAGTGTGATATACTGCGAACTTACTTTGGGGCTGATTCTGGATTCGACAGGATTCGCGAAACCCAAGGTGCATGCCGAGGGGCGGTTGGCCTCGTAAAAAGCCGCAAAAAAATAGTCGCAAACGACGAAAACTACGCTTTAGCAGCTTAATAACCTGCTTAGAGCCCTCTCTCCCTAGCCTCCGCTCTTTGGACGGGGTTCAAGAGAGGTCAAACCCAAAAGAGATCGCGTGGATGCGCTGCCTGGGGTTGAAGCGTTAAAACTAATCAGGCT
>JALAGK010000199.1 GCA_022712475.1 Enterobacteriaceae bacterium | reverse complement strand
CGATAGGACTGTGCGGATCGTCCTGCGCTGCTGGGTTGACGGTGTCGTTCGCACCAATCACCAGCACCGTGTCGGTTTCCGGGAAATCATCATTGATTTCATCCATCTCCAGCACGATGTCGTAAGGCACTTTCGCCTCAGCCAGCAGCACGTTCATGTGGCCCGGTAAACGCCCGGCAACCGGGTGGATACCAAAGCGCACTTTGATACCACGAGCACGCAGCTTCTCGGTAATTTCCGCAACCGGATACTGCGCCTGGGCAACTGCCATACCGTAGCCTGGGGTGATGATGACAGACGTGGAGTTCTTCAGCAGCTCTGCGGTTTCTTCTGCGCTGATTTCGCGGTGTTCACCCACTTCTTCATCGCCCGTTGAAACCGCACCGTCGGTACCAAAACCACCGGCGATCACGCTGATAAAGGAGCGGTTCATAGCCTTACACATGATGTAAGACAGAATGGCACCGGAAGAACCCACCAGGGCACCGGTTACAATAAGCAGGTCGTTACTGAGCATAAAGCCCGCTGCCGCTGCCGCCCAACCAGAGTAGGAGTTGAGCATGGACACTACCACCGGCATATCCGCACCGCCGATGGAAGCTACCAGATGCCAGCCAAACGCCAGCGCGATGACCGTCATCACCAGCAGCACCAGCACCTGCATGCCTACGCTTTCACTGCGCACAAACACAACCAGTAGCAGGAAAGAGACCACCAGTGCGGCCAGATTCAGTTTGTGACGGTTTGGCAGCATCAGCGGCTTAGACGAAATCTTGCCGCGCAATTTGCCAAATGCCACGATAGAACCGGTGAAGGTCACCGCACCAATAAAGACACCAAGGAACACTTCGGTCAAATGGATATTTTCCATCACCGGCTCGAGACCCGGTGCGTGGTCAAGATAGCTGTTAAAGCCCACCAGCACAGCAGCAAGGCCGACAAAGCTGTGCAGAATGGCCACCAGCTCCGGCATTTCGGTCATCTCTACTTTTTTTGCAAAGTGGATGCCGATGCCGCCGCCGATAATCATCGCTACGATAATCCACGCCACATTGCCGGTATCCGGCCCAAAAATGGTGGCGATAAGCGCAATCGCCATACCGGCGATACCGAACAGGTTACCCTGCTTTGATGTCTCGTGTTTTGACAACCCAGCGAGGCTGCAAATAAACAAAATAGCGGCAACGATATAGGCCGCAGTAACTAATCCTCCGGACATGGCTTTCCCCTTTTAGTTCTTCCGGAACATTTTCAGCATGCGCTGAGTGACGGTAAAGCCACCAAAAATGTTGATACTGGCGATAAGTACGGCGATAAAGCTCAGGAATGTCACCCAACCACCGTGGCCAATTTGCAGCAGCGCGCCAACCACGATAATGCCTGAAATGGCGTTCGTGACTGACATCAGCGGTGTATGCAAAGCGTGTGACACGTTCCATACCACGTAGTAACCCACCACGCACGACAGCGCGAACACGGTGAAGTGGCCCAGGAACTCACGCGGTGCAACGTTTGCCAGCCAGCCAAAGAGGATAATAGCCAGTGCAATCAACGCGTATTTACGCCACGGCGAGGCTGGTTTTTTCGGCTCAGCGGCGACCTGTGGTTGTGCTTTTGCTGCTGCCTGCGGTTGTGCAGAGACCTGAATCGGCGGCGCAGGCCAGGTCACTTCGCCTTCACGAATAACCGTCACGCCACGCACAACAACGTCATCGAAATCAACGGCAACATTACCGTCTTTTTCTTTGCACAAAAGCTTAAGCAGATTCACAAGGTTAGTGCCGTACAGCTGGGAGGACTGCGTTGGCAGACGGCTTGCCAGATCGGTATAGCCGATAACTTTTACGCCGTTTGGCGTAGTGAAGATTTCGCCCGGTACGGTATATTCACAGTTACCACCGTTTTGCGCAGCCAGGTCAACTAACACGCTGCCAGGCGTCATGCTGTCGACCATTTCACGGGTGATCAGCTTCGGTGCCGGTTTACCTGGAATGAGCGCCGTGGTGACAATAATGTCCACTTCCTTCGCCTGAGCGGCGAACAACGCCATTTCGGCTTTAATAAACGCCTCAGACATCACTTTGGCATAGCCATCGCCGCTGCCTGCTTCTTCTTTAAAGTCCAGCTCAAGGAACTCGGCGCCCATACTTTGCACCTGTTCTTTTACTTCCGGACGGGTGTCAAAGGCACGTACGATGGCACCGAGGCTGCCCGCCGCGCCAATCGCCGCAAGACCGGCAACGCCTGCGCCAATGACCATCACTTTTGCCGGAGGCACTTTGCCCGCAGCGGTAATCTGGCCGGTAAAGAAGCGGCCAAATTCGTGGGCGGCTTCTACAATGGCGCGATAGCCTGCAATGTTCGCCATTGAGCTTAGCGCGTCCAGCGACTGGGCGCGTGAAATACGCGGCACCGAATCCATCGCCATAACAGTAACATTGCGCGCTGCCAGCTTCTCAAGCAGCGCCGGATTCTGTGCAGGCCAGATAAAACTCACCAGCGTTGCACCTTCACGCAGCTGCGCGATTTCGTCATCCTGCGGTGCGTTAACTTTCAGTACGATATCTGACTGCCAGACATCTGCGCCATCGCTGATGCTTGCGCCTGCGCTGACAAATGCCTCGTCATCAAAGCTCGCCAGTTTGCCCGCGCCGTGTTCCACCACGACGCTAAACCCGAGCTTCAGCAGCTGCTCGACGGTTTTCGGCGTAGCTGCGACGCGGGTTTCATTGGCTAACCGCTCTTTTGGTACCCCAATACGCATAGTATTCCCTTCCATCGGTTATTTGATGATGGTTTGTTTGTAATATCCCAAACGGCGCAACGCAGTGTTTCAGATTCATTCAACATTACGCCCTGCCGCCGCTAAATACTTATGTAACAAACTTTCTATAACCTACTGAAAATAGCGCTCGTGATCTAGCGCATATTTCAATGATTTTTTGCAATATTAGCAAAACTGTATTCACCATTTAGTCAAACAGCTATTTTTACTGATATACCCAGGCTTCAGGCCTGATATTACGCTAGTTTAGTCAAGGAAAAAGG
>JALAGK010000024.1 GCA_022712475.1 Enterobacteriaceae bacterium | reverse complement strand
TCCCTGCCGTACGCGTACGACGCTCTTGAGCCGCACTTCGACAAGCAGACGATGGAAATCCATCACAGCAAACATCACCAGGCTTACGTCAACAATGCTAACGCCGCGCTGGAAAGCCTGCCGGAGCTGGCCGCTCTGCCGGTTGAAGAGCTCATCACTAAACTGGACCAGGTTCCGGCTGATAAAAAAGGCGCGCTGCGCAACAACGCTGGCGGTCACGCCAACCACAGCCTGTTCTGGAAAGGTCTGAAAAAAGGCACCACGCTGCAGGGCGCCCTGAAAGCGGCTATTGAGCGTGACTTTGGTAGCGTTGATAAATTCAAAGAAGAGTTTGAAAAAGCGGCCGCTACTCGCTTTGGCTCTGGCTGGGCGTGGCTGGTTATTAAAGACGGCAAACTGGCTGTGACCTCGACTGCAAACCAGGACAGCCCGCTGATGGGCGAAGCGATTTCTGGCACCTCCGGCTACCCGATTCTGGGTCTGGATGTGTGGGAGCACGCTTACTACCTGAAATTCCAGAACCGCCGTCCGGACTACATCAAAGAGTTCTGGAACGTGGTGAACTGGGACGAAGCGGCGGCGCGTTTTGCTGCTAAAAAATAATCGCACCTGGCGATTATGTGATTGAATAAGGGCGGGCCAACAGGCTCGCTTTTTTTATATCCGCAATCAAGGAGCGGCAGATGCGCTATCCGGTACAGGTCTACGTCGGTAAAGTTCGTGATTTTCCTGGCAGCCGCCCGAGCGCCATTGAGAAGTCGCTGGTGGATGGCGAGTTAGTACTCACGACAATCGGGCTTGAGGGAGACCACCAGGCTGAAAAAATTATCCACGGCGGCGTGGACCGGGCGCTGTGCCACTACCCGCGCGAGCACTACGCCCAGTGGCAGCGGGAATTCCCCGAGCAGGTGGACTTTTTTAGCGCGCCGGCGTTTGGCGAGAACCTGTCAACCGAGGGCATGACCGAGCGTGATGTCTACATTGGCGATATTTACCGCTGGGGCGAGGCATTAATTCAGGTTACTCAGCCGCGCTCGCCGTGCTTTAAGCTCAATTTTCACTCTGGCGTGAGCGACCTGAGCCAGCTGATGCAAGACAGCGGCCGTGTGGGCTGGCTGTACCGCGTGATTGCTGGTGGCCCGGTCAGCAGTGACGCACCGCTGGAACTCGCCTCGCGCCTGAGTGAAGTCAGCGTTTATGATGCCGCCGCCATCGCCTGGCACCTGCCGTTTGACGACGATGAATACCATCGCCTGCTCAGTGCTGCCGGTCTTGCCGTGAGCTGGACGAAGACAATGCAGAAGCGGCGCATCAGCGGCAAGATAGAGAGCTTTAAAAGAAGGCTGTTTGGGAAGTAGAACCTGGTGAAAAAAGCCTGCTAAGGGTGTTTCAGCAGGCTTTTTGTCCGTCACAGAACGAGCCTGGACGCAATCGTATGGAGGAGTCCCGACCAGCGCAGGACGGGTAGCCTCAGAATTTGGTTGGGGCGTAGCCGGTCATCTCTTTCAAACCCATTTCGCGTCCCAGTGCTGTCATCGGGTGTACCACAACAATCCCGCGCACGCTTTTCTTAAGCTTACCCATGTCCGCCTGCTCTTTCTTAGTGATAGGGCGGCTAAACGCCATTTTCACCAGCTTCTGCGCTTCTTTACTAAGTTTTTCGCTGCGCACGTCGTGCAGACGGGCGATTTCGGTTTCAAGCGTGGTTTTCTCTTTTTCCAGTTCTGCGTATTTTTCAGCGTGTTCAACCAGAGACAGTGATGCCATCTGGTGGCGCACGGCGTCCAGACGGTCGCTCAGGCGCTTAATTTCGTTTTTTTCGATCTCTTTCATGATTTTTCGCGATAGTTAGCCCGACAGGGCGGCAAGGATACACCAGAGTGTAGCGTAAGGGGGAAAACGATTATTTATTGAAGGCTTTTTTTAAGCCGATCCGGGCGATCAGCTCAGTCAGAGAAAGGACCATGGTGGAACGGACTATCTGCTGATAGCGCTGGATCTGCATGGCGGCAAGTTCAGCATCTTCAACCGGCACGGGCGGCGGCGGCAGAGCACTTACACAATGTAACTCGCCAAAAGGACCGAGAATTTCATCGTCGGTAAACGCGTAGTCGTTGCCGTCGTGATTTAATTCTTCGCGCAGCGCCATTAATAGCTCGCAGTCTTCGTATTCCGCGCGCGTAATTACGCCCAGACCGTAAACCAGCTTCAGGCGAACCGACAGTTCTCCCAGCGGCCCGTTGCCGTCAAGCAGGGGCTCTACGGCGTATTTCACGGCGTAATCATCTTTGCGAAAAACCTGCATGACCAGATTATTGACTGCTTCAGTGAGCAATCCGGCCGAGGCAATGAGCAGGCTCCTGACGCTGTTGCCTGCATTCAACCGCTCCAGCACACGGTTTTCAAAGGCCTGAGTTTCTTCCATTTGTGCCTGCATATCTGAAAAAAATTATCCGGGTGCGGCGTAAACGACCTGGCCGGTCCGGGCTATCTTGTCTGTCGTAGCGAAGCCAGGCAGCACGCGAAACCCGGTTTACGTGTGCTGCCTGGATAAAACGGCCCAATGAACCCGACACTCACTGGCGCCTGATGGCATTATGCCTGCGTATTGTAAGCGTTCACTGCCTCGGTGACGACGGCGCTGTTGGCGTCCAGTCCGGAAATCTGTGCCAGCGTCTCACGCGGGCCTTTTTCCGCCAGCAGCTGTGCCAGCTCCTGCGCCTGCGGGTCTTCTGGGCTGTGGTAGTGCAGCCCTGCGGCGATACCTTTTACCAGACTGGCGTGCGGCAAGCCATACTCCAGTGTGCCGAGCAGCGGCTTAATCAGGCGATCACCGGCGCTCAGTTTACGCAGCGGCTGGCGGCCCACGCGCTCTACATCGTCTTTCAGGTATGGGTTTTCAAAGCGACTTAGAATCTTCTGGATATAGGCCGCGTGTTTCGCCGCATCAAAACCGTAACGGCGAATCAGTACCGCGCCGCTCTCTTCCATTGCGCTTTGCACCACGGCACGTACGTTGTTATCGAGGATGGCATCGCGAATGGTACGGTGTCCGGCCTGTTGACCCAGCCAGGCGGTAATGGCGTGACCGGTGTTAAGCGTAAACAGCTTACGCTCCACAAATGCCATCAGGTTGTCGGTTGGCTCCATACCAGGAATGGCAGGAAGCTGACCTTTGAACTGGGTTTTATCCACAATCCACTCGCTGAAGGTTTCAACGGTGACGGCCAGCGGGTCACTGTCGGCAGACTCAGACGGCGGCACAATGCGGTCAACGGCAGAGTCCACAAAACCGACGTTTGATTCAGTCCAGGCTTTATCGTCATCACCAAGCGCCTTCAGCACGTGGTCTTTAAGCTGCGAGGTGCCGCGCACCATGTTTTCACAGGCGATAATGTTCAGTGGGCGTTTGTTGCCGGCAGCCCGGCGTTTTACCAGCCCTTTAGCTATGGCGGGGGCAATGCGCTCAAGCACCACCGGGCCCACGGCGGTAGTGATAAGGTCTACCTCAGCAATCAGGTCGATAACCTCATCGCCGATGCTGCTCACCGCGTTCACGTTTGATACGGTATCGATCTGTTCCTGCTCGCCCACCACGTGTACCTGGTAGCTGTGACGGGCATTCAGTGCATCCAGCACGGCCTGATTAACATCGGCAAATGTCAGTTCGATACCCGCATCTGCCAGTAGTTTACCGATAAAACCGCGTCCGATATTCCCTGCACCGAAATGTAATGCTTTCATAATCTGAACCTTCTTAAATTGACTGACCCTGAGAGGGCTGGGGTGAGGCGTTGCCCTGACCCTAACCCTCTCCCATGAGGGAGAGGTGAAGATAAAAAGGGGAAACGGCGTGGCCGCTTCCCCTCAGGTTTACTTGTTGCCCAACAGCGCGAGCACTTCTTCCACGCTAGTGGTATTGGCCAGGCGCTCAATGACGGTTTCATCGTCCAGCGCGTTGGTCAGGCTGGTGATAACCTGAATGTGTTCGTTATTGCGTGCGGCAATACCGATAACCAGGCGCGCCACGTCGTCTTCATCTTCACCGAAGCGCACGCCCTGCGGGTACTGACAGAACACTACGCCGGTCTTCAGCACGCGATCTTTCGCCTCAATAGTGCCGTGCGGCACTGCAATAGATTCACCCAGATAGGTCGGGGTCAGTCTTTCGCGTTCAAGCATGGCATCCACATACTCGGGCTCGACATAACCACCTTTCACTAACTGCTCACCGGCAAAGCGAATGGCCTCTTCTTTGTGACTGGCATGACGGCCCAGGAACACGTTTTCAGCGCTCAGGCGGAACAGGTTATTGTCTGGCTCGTCGAAGCTGTCTTTGAGGCTGGTACGCACTTTCTCTTCGTTCTCGGTATGGCGCTGTGCGTTGACCAGGCGTTCGGTCAGGTCGTTATACAGGCCGCTGTCGAGGAAGTTGGTCAGCGAAATGTGCTGTGCCTGCGGCGCCTGGCGCATGGCGCGCTCGGTCAGGTCGCGGTGGGTGATGACGAGGTCCACATCGCCCGGCAGGTTGTTAATGGCACTGTTGGTAACAGAGATAGCGCTCAGGCCAGCATCCTGCACTTTTTTACGCAGTACGCCTGCGCCCATGGCGCTGGAGCCCATGCCGGCATCACATGCGACAATGATTTTGCGCACGTGGCTCAGGTCGCCAGTGGTGGTTTCGCCCGCACCGCCTTTAGACGCCGCTTTCATGTCCTGCATCCGGCGGGTGGCCGCTTCAATGTTGTCTTCTTCCTTCACTTTGCTGGTTTTCAGCAGTATGGCGGAGACCACAAAGGAGACCGCCATTGCAGCCACAATCGCGGCAATATTGGCGAAGTAAGCGCCTTTTGGCGTCATTGCCAGCACGGCGAGGATGGAACCCGGTGAGGCCGGAGAGACCAGGCCACCATCCAGTACGCTCAGAGTGAATACGCCGGTCATACCGCCCAGGATAACCGCGATAATAAGACGCGGGTTCATCAGCACGTACGGGAAGTAAATTTCGTGGATACCGCCCAGGAAGTGGATGCTTGCCGCACCGCCCGCAGACTGCTTCGCGCTGCCGCGGCCAAAGAACATATACGCCAGCAGTACGCCCATGCCTGGACCTGGGTTGGCTTCAATCAAAAAGAAGATGGACTTGCCGACTTCATGCGACTGCTGAATACCCAGCGGCGAGAAGATGCCGTGGTTGATCGCGTTGTTAAGGAACAGGATCTTCGCCGGTTCCACAAAGATAGACGCCAGCGGCAGCATGTCGTGCGCCACCATGAAGTTAACGCCTGCGGCCAGCAGCTTAGACAGCACTTCTACTGCCGGACCAATGCCCAGGAACGCCAGAATTGCCAGAATCATACCGATGATGCCAGCGGAGAAGTTGTTCACCAGCATTTCAAAGCCGGATTTGATTTTGCCGTCAACGGCAGCATCGAACTTCTTAATGCAGTAGCCACCGAGCGGGCCGGCAATCATAGAACCGAGGAACATCGGCATATCCGCACCGACAATCACACCCATGGTGGTGATAGCGCCGACCACGCCGCCGCGCTCGCCGCCAACCAGCTTACCGCCGGTATAGCCAATCAACAGCGGCAGCAGGTAGGTGATCATTGGGCCTACCAGGTTTGCCAGCGTTTCGTTCGGCCACCATCCGGTGGGAATAAAGAGCGCGGTGATAATACCCCAGGCGATAAAGGCGCCGATGTTGGGCATCACCATATTGCTGAGAAAACGACCAAAGCTTTGCACCTTGATCTTGATATCGGATGACATAAAACACCCCTTGTTGTGATTGTGCGCCGGGAATCGCCGGTTTGTTATTAGGTAACAAAGCGGCTAAATCATCGCCGTTCTGGTACTCCATGACGCGAAATCTGGCACCTAAACGTTGTACTGTCCAGATAGGGCAATTTATTGTGATGATTGTCACGTAATGATGGGGGCTTCCGCCCATTAATGAGTGATATTGATCACGTTTTTTAAGTTTAAAAAACCACCGCAGCAGGAAAAAACGCCGTAATACGGGATTTTTTGTGATTTTCGTCACAAATAAAATTCTTATGAATGTTTTATATGTGTGATCTGGATCGCTTATTGGCTCTGCGAATTCTTACGTCTGTGATCGGGATCGCCTGACGCTTATGCGGGTTGTGTGGCGCAGTCGCGACAATTTGCTCACGTGCGCCATACTCAGTAAAGCATATTCTGTTGGCTAATAAGGGACGGCACGATGAAGCTTATAGGCAGTTACACCAGTCCTTACGTGCGCAAGATTTCGATAATGCTGCTGGAAAAGGGCATCACGTTTGAATTTGTGAATGAATCACCGTGGGAGCCGGGTAGTCACGTCGCGGCGCACAACCCGCTGGGGAAAGTCCCGGCGTTGGTCACTGATGATGGCCAGACCTGGTTTGACTCACCCGTGATTGCCCAGTATCTCGAGCTGCTGGGTATTGCCCCCGCACTGTTGCCGCGTGAGCCGCAGGCGGCGCTGTGGGAACGCCAGGTGGAGGCGGTGGCGGACGGCATTCTGGATGCTGCCGTGCTGCTGGTACGTGAGCGTCAGCGTCCCGCCGCACAACAGTCAGAGGAACTTCTGAGGCGCCAGCGTGAAAAGATCGTGCGCGCCCTCGACTGGCTGGAGTACAACCTCAACGAGCAGCGTATTGACATTGACCCACCGCGACTCGGTGCGATAGCCGTCGGTTGTGCGATTGGCTACCTCAAATTCCGTCGCGTGGCGGCAGGCTGGTGCGCCACCCGACCATTGCTGGTGCGCATGGCAGACAAATTGTTTGAGCGCGAAAGCTTTGCCCGAACTGAACCTCCCGCTTCATGACCTTACGCTATGACAGGGGCAGTCCGGCCCTGTTAAACTGCGTCTTATGTTCCTCACAACGACATGGTCCCATGAGTCAGAACGCTTTATTCAGCCAGCTTCCCGCCACTGACAAACTGCTACGCGAGGAAGCCTTCGCTTCACTGCTCGCCGAATATGGTCATACTCGCCTGGTAGACACGCTGCGCCATATGCAGGACGAGGCGCGCGCAGAAATCCGCACGCAACAGCGCCTGCCGCACTGGAGCCAGGACTGGGCTGAAGCTGCGCGTGCGCACCTTAGCCGCGCAGATGCTAGCGCCCTACGCCCGGTGTTCAACCTGACGGGAACCGTGTTGCACACCAATCTGGGGCGCGCCGTACAGGCCGAGGCGGCGGTTAAGGCTGTGGCACAGGTCATGCGTGCGCCGGTGACCCTGGAGTATGATCTGGACGGGGCCGGACGCGGTCACCGCGACCGGGCGCTGGCAGACCTGTTGTGTGAGCTTACCGGCGCGGAAGATGCCTGCATTGTGAACAACAACGCGGCGGCGGTGCTGCTGATGCTGGCTGCCTGCGCAAGCGGCGGTGAAGTGGTGGTGTCGCGCGGCGAGCTGGTGGAAATCGGCGGCGCGTTTCGCATCCCGGATGTGATGCGTCAGGCGGGCTGCAGGCTCCATGAAGTAGGCACCACCAACCGCACGCACCTCAAAGACTATCGTGAGGCGCTTAACGAACATACCGCGCTTTTAATGAAAGTGCACACCAGCAATTACCATATTGAAGGTTTTACTAAAGCCGTGAGCGAGGCGGAACTGGTCGCACTGGGCGAGGCGTCTGGCGTGCCGGTGGCCACTGACCTTGGTAGCGGTTCGCTTATCGAGCTGACCCAGTATGGTTTGCCTGACGAGCCGATGGTGCAACATCTCATTGCCGCCGGTGTAAGCCTGGTGAGTTTCTCGGGCGACAAGCTGCTCGGCGGCCCTCAAGCCGGCATTATCGTGGGTAAAAAAGCGATGATTGCCCGCCTTCAATCCCATCCGCTTAAGCGCGCGCTGCGCGCCGACAAAATGACGCTGGCCGCACTTGAGGCCACGCTGCGCCTGTATAAGCACCCGGAAATACTGCATGAGAGCCTGCCGACGCTGCGACTGTTGACGCGCCCGGTGGACGAGATTAGCGCGTCTGGCGAGCGCCTGCGGGAAGCGCTTGTAGCGCGTTTTCCTGATTTCACTTTGCGCGTAGAGCCTTGCCTGTCGCAAATCGGCAGCGGCTCGCTGCCGGTGGAGCGTCTTGCCAGCGCGGCACTGACCTTTACGCCTGCGGATGGACGTGGCGGTACGCTGGAGGCGCTGTCCGCTCAATTGCGCGCGCAGGCCAGGCCGGTGATAGGGCGCATTGCCGACGGCCGACTGTGGCTGGATTTGCGCTGCCTTGAGGATGAAGCAGGCTTACTGGAGATGTTACTTAAATGATTATTGCCACCGCCGGACACGTTGACCACGGCAAAACTACGTTGCTTGAGGCGCTGACTGGCGTTAATGCCTCTCGTCTGCCGGAAGAAAAAAAGCGCGGTATGACCATTGACCTCGGCTACGCCTACTGGCCGCAGCCTGACGGCAGGATTATCGGTTTTATCGATGTCCCAGGGCATGAAAAATTTCTGGCGAATATGTTGGCGGGCGTGGGTGGCATCGACCGTGCGCTGCTGGTGGTCGCCTGTGATGACGGCGTGATGGCACAAACGCGGGAGCATCTGGCAATTCTGGCACTCACGGGTCGCCCGGCGTTGACGGTGGCACTTACCAAAGCCGATCGCGTGAGCGATGAGCGGCTGGCACGGGTGCGTGATGAAGTGCTTGATACCGTCACGCAAATGGGATGGCCAGACGCCGACCTGTTTGTAACGGCCGCAACCCAGGGACTGGGCATTGAGGCATTGGCCAAACACCTGCGCCAGCTTGCAGAACGACCGCATCCGGCAGATAAACGCTTTCGCCTGGCGATTGACCGCGCCTTTACCGTAAAAGGGGCCGGGCTGGTGGTGACTGGTACGGCGTTGTCGGGAGAGGTCAGCGTGGGCGACAGCCTGTGGCTCACGGGTAGCGATAAGCCGATGCGCGTGCGAGGGCTGCACGCGCAAAACCAGCCGGTAGAGCGTGCTCACGCAGGTCAGCGTATTGCGCTTAACATTGCCGGTGATGCTGAAAAAGCCGATATTCAGCGCGGTGACTGGCTGCTCGCCAGCCGCCCCCTGGAGCCGGTCTCACGGGTGATTGTGCAGCTTGAAAGCCACACGCCATTGCAACAGTGGCAGCCGCTGCATGTACATCACGCGGCAAGCCACATTACCGGGCGCGTGTCGCTGCTGGAAAACGACCTTGCTGAACTGGTGCTTGATGTGCCGCTGTGGCTTGCTGATAACGACAGACTGGTGCTGCGCGACATCAGTGCCCGCCATACGCTTGCTGGCGCGCGCGTGCTGCTGCTCGACCCGCCACGGCGTGGTAAACGCCGCCAACCGTTTCTGAACTGGCTAACCTGGTTGATTCAGGCGCGTGATGATGAGCAGGCCTTTAGCGTCTGGCTACAGCGCGGAGCGGTTTCGCTGCCGGCCTTTGCCTGGGCGCGCCAGCTATCGCTGCCGGGGCTGGAAACGCTGTTACAGCGTCCAGGACTGCTGCGTGCCGGGGATTACGTACTGAGCCCGGAAGTGGCCGCTGGCTGGCAGCAAACCCTTTTGAAAACCCTCGCCACTTACCATGAGCAACATGACGATCAGCCAGGTCCGGGCCGCGAGCGCCTGCGACGCATGGCGCTGCCGGCAGAAAACGAAGCGCTGGTGCTGGAACTGATTGAGCATCTGCGCCATGAAGGATTGCTGGAAAGCCAGCAGGGCTGGTTACAGCTTCCTGGCCACAAGCCGGGTTTTTCCGGCGAGCAGCAGGCACTGTGGGAGAAAGTGGAAGCGCTGTTTGGTGACGAACCGTGGTGGGTGCGCGATCTGGCAAACGAAACCGGGCAGGAGGAGCAGAAAATGCGTCAGTTTCTGCGCCTTGCCGCGCGTCAGGGGTTGATCACGGCGATCGTGAAAGACCGCTACTATCGTCGCGATCGGATCCTCGAATTTGCCGGACTTATCCGCAGGCTGGATCGTGACGGCGGTGCCACCAGTGCGGCCGATTTTCGCGACAACCTGGGTGTGGGCCGCAAGCTTGCCATTCAAATTCTCGAGTATTTCAACCGTATCGGTTATACCCGGCGGCGCGGCAACGAGCATATGCTGCGTGACGCCCGGCTGTTCAGCACCGACTGACCATGCTCTGGTATCATGACCGCACTGGCGTGCGGTCATGATAACCACATGCCCGTCACGGTTTTATTTGCTGTTATCGTTATAGTTCATGATGTTAATGACAACATCATGGAGACTACGATGGCTGCATCCTTTTTCTATATCCCTTCTGTGAACGTGATTGGCCAGCATTCAGTGAAAGATGCGCTGGATTTTATCGCTGACCGGGGTTTCAGGCGTGCGCTTATCGTGACTGACCGCGGCCTGGCAGGGTTGAAGGTCCCTGCTGCGCTGTGCCGTGAGCTGACGCAGCGTGGCGTTGGCTCTATTGTTTACGATGAAACGCACCCGAACCCGACGACCGCCAACGTAGAAGCGGGCCTGGAATTGTTACGCCAGAATGACTGTGACTGCGTAATATCCCTCGGTGGCGGCAGTCCGCACGACTGTGCGAAAGGCATTGCGCTGGTGGCAACCAACGGCGGCGATATCCGCGACTATGAGGGCGTTGACCAGTCAAAACTGCCACAGTTGCCGATGGTGGCAATTAACACGACTGCCGGTACGGCCTCGGAAATGACGCGTTTTTGTATCATTACCGACGAAGCGCGCCACATCAAAATGGCGATTGTTGATAAGCACGTTACGCCACTGATGTCGGTTAACGACCCGGAATTGATGATGGGTATGCCTCCCTCACTCACCGCCGCAACCGGTATGGATGCCCTGACGCATGCCATTGAAGCCTATGTGTCTACTGCCGCCACGCCCATTACTGACGCCTGCGCGCTTAAGGCCATATCGATGATTGCGCAGTCGTTACCGATGGCGGTAGAGCACGGTGACAACCAGGCTGCCCGCGAAGCAATGGCCTGGGCGCAGTTTATGGCCGGGATGGCGTTTAACAATGCCTCACTGGGTTACGTGCATGCGATGGCGCATCAGCTTGGCGGTTTTTACAACCTGCCTCACGGCGTGTGTAATGCGGTACTGCTGCCGCACGTGCAGAGCTTTAACAGTAAAGTGGCCGCTGAGCGTTTGCGTGACTGCGCAGCCGCGATGGGTGTGCCGGTGAAAGGCATGGATGCGGCACAGGGCGCGCAGGCGTGTATTGATGCCATTAAGGCGCTGGCAAGCCGGGTGAAAATCCCGGCGGGCCTGAACGAGCTGGGCGTGAAGGAAGAGGATATTCCGGTGCTTGCTACCAACGCACTCAATGATGCCTGCGCGTTGACCAACCCCATTCAGGCCAGCCATGAAGAGATCATGGGGATATTCCGCTCGGCAATGTAATCGCTGCTGTAAACGTAAGCCGTTCGGTGTGATGCCGGGCGGTTTTTTATTATCAAACGGCTTTGCCGGCTCTTCGGCAATGTACGTCTCCAGCCAGCCAGTAAACGCCACATAGTGAGGATGCGTGAGCGCATAGCGTAATAAATGCCCTGTGGTTTTCATTTACACATCCTGAAGCGTCAGCTTGAGGGGCCGTGAGGTGGGTAAACTTACTGGACATGATATGGCTTCATTCATGGCGAGATAATGGACTATCCATGAATACGTTTAATTTGTGCCATGAATAACGGCTTTCATCATGATTTATTTTGGCCGTGATGTGATTATTTTTTATTTTAATTAAGGCTTTGTATTTAAATGTTATTTTATGGTCAAGGTCATGCTAATGCATCATGCCTGTATATATAGCGTGGCGTGTGTTTATCTCAGTATTTTTTGTTCTTTTCTGTGCTT
>JALAGK010000198.1 GCA_022712475.1 Enterobacteriaceae bacterium | reverse complement strand
TGGCAGCATGAGGATCTCTTATAAGGGCATATAAGATCGTTAATTTTTTCAATCGCATTTTACGACTCCTCACTCTGCAAAACCTCCTGTGCATTTCCTTCAACCTGAAAGAGAACTGTGGTTTTGGCTGTTGATAAAACAATGTCTACACACATCATGTTTTTTACTCTCTGGCATTTACTTGCAAATGCAAACAATGTTACGCATAGCACTCCTGTTCAACAGCAGGCACACACTGGAGTGAGTCATGACGCAGTCCATTCTTCCGCTTGATATTCAGGTTCTTCAGCAGGCGATTGCCTGGGCGCGAGAACAGCCAATCTGGTTTTGTACTGTCTTAAAAACCTGGGGGTCTGCGCCGCGTAGCCCTGGCGCGCTCATGGTGGCCAATGGGGCTGGCGCATGGTGTGGCTCCCTGTCCGGTGGCTGTGTTGAAGAGAGTTTTCTTAATGAACTGGCCGCAGGGCGCTGGCGTGAGCCGAGCCAGGTCGTGACGTACGGAGACGGCGGGCTAACGCCAGATACCGCGTTGCCGTGCGGCGGGCGGTTGGACGTGCTGGTGGAGTATTTACCTGCACAGCCGCAAACGGTTGATATGCTGCAAACGTTGCTCAGTGCGCTTCAGGGCGGCAATGCGGTGAAAAAGCGGCTCACGCTTCCAGATGCCTGCCGTGAGCTTATCCCCATAGCGTGTGGCGCCCATCCGCAGGTGGAATATTGCTCGCCACAAATAAGCATCTGGTATAGCGCACCGCCGCGCCTGATTATTGCTGGCTGGTCGGTTGTGGCTGAGTTTTGCGTAACTTTCGCCTGTGCTGTCGGTTTTGAGGTTGTTGTTTGTGAGCCGCGATCTGACTTTCTGGCGCAGCTTGACGGTAAGCTACCTGAGGGCGTCAGGCTTGTCAGGCGCATGCCTGCCGTTTATCTGGAAACCGAAGGCTGCCACGCGCATACGGCTATTGTTGCGCTCACGCATGATGCACGGATGGATGACTTAACCATTATGGAAGCGGTGAATACGCCTGCCTTTTATATTGGTGCAATGGGCTCGGCGCGTAACAGTGACAAACGGCGTGAGCGTCTGGTGCGCAGCGGCGGATTAGATGAGCCAGCGCTGGCACGGCTACATGCGCCGGTTGGCGTTGCGATAGGCAGTAAAACGCCCGCTGAAATTGCGCTTTCGGTTATGGCGGATGTGGTGGCACATAAAAATCGTCTGGCGACGATATTGGCAGATCCTGATCAACTATCACACCAGCATGACCTGGCAGCAAAATAAGCTCGTGATTGAGTAGGGTACGTGCGCCCTTGTCGTCATGTAACTGACACAGGGCGCTGCGCCAGCGTTCACTAAATCCTACCGGGTGCCCCGGCTGCCCTTGCCATTGTGGTCGGGCCTGACTGTGCGTCTGCAGTGCCCGGGCGACCATCTGGTAGTCTGCGGCGGTAATCTGCGGCATATCGGCGGGCTGAATCAGCCAGCCGCACCAGTGCGCCGTTGCCTGCACGCCAGCGGCAATACTCTCGCCCATGCCGCCACTTTCGATTACCGTCAGCGCAATTCCACGCTCACCTGCAAGCGCTCGCACGCCGTCATTACCGGGGCGTGTGACTACATGCACATCCAGCCCACTGGCAATGGCTTGTTCCAGCACCACCGCAAACAGCGGGCGGTTGGCGTGCTGCGCCTGTACCGCCATCAGTTTCTCTCCGCCACCGCCCGCAGCCTGGTAGCGCTCTCCATGTCCGGCGGCAAGTAACAGAATACCGGGCATCATCGGGTAAGCGTTTTCGGCAATGGGCAGCGTCGGTATGGGGTGCCGGTCGCAAGCAACAGCGCGTTTGCCACCGCAGGTGCTACCACGGCAGTGGCGACTTCGCCGCAGCCCTGTGGCGGGCGCGTACTTTCCATAATAACCACCTCAACCTCCGGCATTTCATCAAGCGTAATGATACCGTAGTCGTGAAAGTTACTTTCCACCACGCCGCCGTGCGTAAAGTGCAGTTCGCTGTGTAATGCCCCACTCAAGGCAAAACCGATGCCGCCTTCAATATTCGCCCGCACCAGATTGGGGTTGATGACTTTGCCGCAGTCAATCCCGCACACTGCGCGAACAACACGCCATTCGCTGCCCGTCACCTCTATTTCTGTCACCAGTGCCACGTAGCTGGTAAAGGCATCATCGCGCCCAACCCAGATATTAACGGCCATTCCCAGATGGCGGTTTGCCGCGCGCGGTTGGTCCCAGCCCGCTTTTTCGGCCGTAGCGGCCAGCACGCGTTGCATCTGTGGCACGTTTTTCAACAGCCTCATGCGGTAAGTGAGCTCATCAATACCCGCTTTGTGGGCCAGTTCACCAATGAAACTCTCCAGAAAGAAGATGCTGGCAACGCTGCCGACACCGCGCAGGAAACTGAGTGAGATATTCTGCTCAACGGTACCGGACTCAACGAGCAGGGCGGGCACGTTATAGCGGGTGTTGTACACGCACTCAACAATGGTTTCATCCCAGCCGCCGCCTTCTTCAACCCGGTGGCGGTGTACCTGCCAGAACAGGCCTTGTCCAGCGTAACGCGCCCATAGCGCCAGTGGGTAGCCGTCTTCACCGAGCAGCGCCTGGAAATGGCTGGTGTTACCCGGGCGGTAGTAGCCGTGTTGGATGTCGATATCACGCGGGTAAATCACTTTTACCGGCTTGCCGGTCGCCTTTGAGGCAAGGCAGGCATGCATGGCCGGGTCGGGAATGTATTTGCGTCCGTAGCTGCCGCCGAGCAGGGTGTTATGAATGGTGACTTTGTCAACGGGCATCTGTGTCATCTTTGCCAGAATACCGCGTGTCAGATCCTGGCCCTGAAATGGTCCCCAGGCGGTCACTTTATCAGGTTCCACAAAACAGGTGGCGTTGCACGGCTCCATGGTAGCGTGGGTGATGTAGCCAACCTGATAGTGCGCTGAATGAAAACGTGGGCTGTGGCGCGCCGCCTCAATGATGCCTCGCGCATCACCGGTATTGGTGGCGCTAATCAGCGGGCCCGACTCCAGCATTTGACGGTTACTGTCATCAATACTGGCGCTGGAGAAGTTGTCTTTTTCGCTGTAGATCCACTCTATATCCAGTAGATCGGCGGCTTTCTTCGCCTGCCAGTATGTTCTGGCGACTACAATCACCGTATTAGGTGACATATCGGCGTCCAGTTTTGCAATATTGAACGTGGACCAGTGGCGGGTCGGCACCAGTTTGACCACGCCCGGCAGCGCCATGATAGCCTGCTCGTTACGAATTATACCGATCTTGCCGTTGAGCGACGGCCCCATCCACGGTACGCCAATGAGCATCTCCGGCACCTGCACATCAATGCCAAACTGCGCGCTACCGTCGACTTTCTCACCACAGTCCACGCGCAGCAGGTCACGACCGGTCAGACCGTGTTTTTCTTCGGCGAGCGTTTTGAGCGGCGGGTTTTCTTCAAGTGGGATCGTTTGTGCCCAGTGCAGCAGAGCAGAGTAGGCCACCCTGCGACCACTGGCGTCGTCAATGACATAGCTTTTTTCTGTGCGCAGCGTTTGCGCTGTGACACCTAACTCGTGTGCGCCTGCGGCAATAAAAAAGGCGCGTGCCTGAGCGCCCGCGTGACGTGTGCGCTGATAGAAGTTGGTCATAGAGGTGGATGCTGCGACAAACTGTGCTTTTGCCTCACCGCCCGCTTCCTGGCGATAGGCCTCACGCCCGGTGACAAATCGGACTTTCACCTGCTCCCAGTCTGCATCCATTTCGGCGGCGATAACGCTTGCCAGGCCAGTATAAATTCCCTGACCGACTTCGCACTGCGATACACCAATAATGATGCGGTTATCCGGGCCAATCCAGAGCCAGTCATTAACCTCATGATCCTCGCCTGAAAGGGTTGGCTCATCATACATCAGTGCGGCACGGGCGCCAGGAACCAGCGGTATCAGCACGGACAGGGCTGCCGTGCCTTGAAGGAATTGCCGACGCGTCAGAGTCATGAGGATTCCTCCTGCGTAAGATAAAGACGGTGGATAGCTTTGCGGATGCGGTAGTAGGTGGCACAGCGGCACAGGTTCGTTATCTCGCGGTAGACCTGGCTTTCGGGCGGTAGCGGCTTGCGTGCCATCACGGCAGATACTGCCATAATCATGCCCGACTGGCAGTAACCACACTGCGGGACTTCTTCTTGTATCCACGCTTGCTGTACCGGGTGGCTTCGTTCCTCGCTCAGGCCTTCAATAGTTGTTACCTGGCGACCTTGCACCAGCGCGAGTGGGTAGCTGCATGAGCGCACGGCTTCGCCATCGACATGCACCGTACAGGCGCCGCAGGCGCCAATGCCGCAACCGAATTTAGTGCCGGTGAGGTGCAGATGGTCCCGAATCACCCACAGCAGCGGCGTATCTGGCTCGCCGTCAAAAGTGACCGATTTTCCATTAAGGATAAATTTCATTGTCATACTCCTTTGCGCCGGCGCGCCAGTCGTACCATCAACACAATAATCAGTGCGCCAGCAAGCCCGGAAAGCCACGGCAGCAGCGTAATAAACCACGGTCTTGCGCCGCCATCACGCTGGGTGGCAACATCGCTGGCGCTAACCTGAACAGTGGGGTTACCAAAACGGTGAGCGACGTAATTGGTAAGCGCGGCGATTTGTTCATCGTTAAGTGCGTCGCGAAAGCCGGGCATAGTGGCCGTAGCGAATTTACCTTCGCGCTGAACGCCGTCGAGAATGACCATAATGAGGTTATCCGGCGACGGGTTACCGGTGGTACTGTTGGCGGTGAGCGAGGGGAATACCGCCTGGTAAGCGCCTTCACCGTTGCTGCGATGACAGGCCGCGCAGGCGCTCTGGTATAAGGCTTCACCGGCGTTATCTGCCGCACGCACCTGCGGCTCAGGTGTGTGGCTCCATGCCGGCACTGTGTCAGCACTGTCGCGTACGGCGGGTATCTGGCGCAGGTATTCCACCATCGCGCCCAGGTCATCGTCAGTGAGGTAGCGCAGGCTATGGTCTATCGCCTCTGCCATGCCGCCTGCGGCGGTGGCTTTACCGGGCAGGTTGCCGGTTTTGAGATACTGCATAAGCTCGGTGTCATTCCAGGCGCCGATACCACTTACCGGGTCGGCGGTAATGTTTGGCGCGTGCCAGCCGCCCTGTGTGCCACCAGAATAGCGCTGGCTCATGCTTTCACCCATCATGACGTTACGCGGACTGTGGCAGGCAGAGCAGTGGCCCAGCACCTCGGTCAGGTAGTAGCCGCGCTGCAGTTGTGGGGTGTTCGCGCTGTCAGGGATGGGTGGCAGTGTGGCGTTGAGAGGGTTCCACAGACGCAGAAGTGAGCGCACAGACCACGGAAAAGCAAGGCGTGTTGGCGCAGGCTGAGCGTCTGACGGCGCCACGCCGTGCATAAACCAGACGTAAAGCGCATGGATATCGGCATCGCTCATTCCCTGGT
>JALAGK010000197.1 GCA_022712475.1 Enterobacteriaceae bacterium | reverse complement strand
TTGCTTTACACTCGTAACGACGTATCGGATCGCGAGAAAAAGGCGTGTGTAGAACTGCTCAACCGCCAGGTTATCCAGTTCATCGATTTGTCGCTTATCACGAAACAGGCACACTGGAACATGCGCGGAGCAAACTTCATTGCCGTGCACGAAATGCTTGATGGATTCCGTACCGCACTGACCGACCACCTGGATACCATGGCAGAACGTGCCGTACAGTTGGGCGGGGTTGCTCTGGGTACCACCCAGGTTATCAATAGCAAGACGCCACTGCAGAGCTATCCGCTGGACATTCACACTGTACAGGATCATCTCAAAGCGCTGGCTGAACGTTACGCTATCGTGGCTAACGATGTGCGTAAAGCCATTGGTGAAGTGAAAGATGATGATACCGTTGATATTTTCACAGCGGCTTCTCGTGATCTGGACAAATTCCTGTGGTTCATTGAGTCCAATATCGAATAATTTTACCCCCATGCCCCTTTCCTGATGAAAGGGGCATGCACCACAACAGTGCATCTGCGTTTCAATTCCCCCGCCTTACGTTAATTAATTGTTATATCCACCTCACACAATCGTTAGCCTGTGATTGTTTAGACAGCACTTTTTGCGCTAAAAGAAAACAGTCACGCGATGACGAAAAATCCGCACCATTTATAAGCCCCATACTGGTGCAATTACTCAGACTTGCATCACCTCCTGTGCAATGTTACATAAATCAGGGTCTGACAATTCAGTAAGTTAGAAAACTGGCATGATTTTTTCATGCTGCGACTGCCGACGCAGGGGATTGCCCCGTGGATTAACGTAAGGAAAAACTATGAAGTCTGTTTTGAAAGTGTCCCTGGCTGCCCTCTCCTTGGCTTTTGCCCTGACAGCCCATGGCGCAGAGAAAAAACTTGTGGTTGCTACTGACACTGCCTTCGTGCCGTTTGAATTTAAACAAGGTAACCAGTATGTCGGCTTTGATGTGGACCTCTGGGCCGCTATCGCAAAAGAGCTGAAACTGGATTACACCCTTAAGCCGATGGATTTCAGCGGTATCATCCCTGCCCTGCAAACCCGCAATGTTGATGTGGCGCTCGCAGGCATCACCATCACTGAGGAGCGTAAAAAGGCTATCGATTTCTCCGACGGCTACTACAAAAGCGGCCTGCTGGTTATGGTGAAAGCCTCCAATGACGCTGTAAAAAGCGTCAAAGACCTTGATGGCAAAGTGGTTGCCGTGAAGAGTGGTACAGGCTCCGTGGATTACGCGAAAGCTAACATTAAGACCAAAGACCTGCGCCAGTTCCCGAACATCGACAACGCTTATATGGAGCTTGGCACCAACCGTGCAGATGCCGTTTTGCACGATACGCCAAACATTTTGTATTTCATCAAAACTGCGGGTAACGGCCAGTTCAAAGCGGTCGGCGAATCTCTCGAAGCCCAGCAATACGGTATTGCCTTCCCTAAAGGCAGTAACGAATTGCGTGACAAAGTTAACGCCGCGCTGAAAACCTTGCGTGATAACGGCACCTACAACGAAATCTATAAAAAATGGTTTGGCACCGAACCTAAATAATGACACTTAACAATCTGACCTGACGCACAGGGGCGACCTTTCGCCCCTGCTGTTTTTGAACCACGGTAACAGGATACTATTATGGAGTTTGACTGGAGCGTCATCTGGCCTGCCATTCCGGCATTGCTGGACGGCGCTAAAATGACCTTGTGGATTTCCGTGCTTGGCCTTGCAGGCGGCATTGTTATCGGCCTACTTGCAGGCCTGGCCCGGACCTATGGGGGCTGGATTGCTAACCACATCGCTCTCGTTTTTATCGAAATTATTCGCGGTACCCCCATTGTTGTGCAGGTGATGTATATTTATTTCGCCCTTCCCATGGCGTTCCCTGACCTGCGAATAGATACCTTCACGGCTGCCGTTATCACTATCATGATTAACTCTGGCGCGTATATCGCAGAAATCACCCGCGGCTCCGTACTGTCAATCCATAAAGGGTTTAGCGAAGCCGGTCTGGCGCTGGGCCTGTCCCGCCGCGAATCCATTCGCTATGTGATTATGCCTCTGGCTCTACGCCGTATGCTGCCTTCACTGGGCAACCAGCTGATTATCAGCATCAAAGACACCTCGTTATTTATCGTGATCGGTGCCGCCGAACTGACCCGCAGTGGTCAGGAAATTATCGCTGGCAACTTCCGTGCGCTTGAAATCTGGACCGCCGTTGGGGTGATTTATCTCATCATCACACAAGTGCTGAACGTGGTACTTCGCATTCTGGAAAGAAGGATGAAAATCCTGTGATTGAATTTAAAAACGTTTCCAAGCATTTTGGTCATACCCAGGTGCTACATAATATTGATTTAAACATCAACCAGGGCGAAGTGGTGGTGATTATCGGTCCATCCGGTTCCGGTAAATCTACGCTGCTGCGCTGCATCAACAAACTTGAAGACATCACCAGCGGCGAACTGGTTGTCGACGGCCGGAGGGTGAACGACCCGAAAGTGGACGAACGCCTGATCCGCCAGGAAGCGGGTATGGTGTTCCAGCAGTTTTACCTGTTTCCGCACCTGACCGCGCTGGAAAACGTCATGTTCGGGCCGATGCGCGTGCGCAAAATTCAAAAAGCTGAGGCTGAAAAGCAGGCTAAAGCGCTGCTGGCAAAAGTGGGACTGGCTGAACGAGGTAATCATTACACGTCTGAGCTTTCGGGCGGGCAGCAACAACGCGTGGCGATCGCGCGCGCGCTGGCGGTCAAACCTAAAATGATGCTGTTTGATGAGCCGACGTCAGCACTTGATCCTGAATTACGCCATGAAGTGCTTAAAGTTATGCAGGACCTGGCTGAAGAAGGTATGACGATGGTTATTGTGACCCACGAAATCGGCTTTGCCGAGAAAGTGGCATCACGTCTCATCTTTATTGATAAGGGGCGTATTGCCGAAGACGGTGACCCGCGTGAACTCATCCAGAACCCGCCAGGCCAGCGTCTGCGTGAGTTTTTGCAGCACGTTTCATAAGCAAAAAGCCCCGTAACGGGGCTTTTTTACGCCAATGTTA
>JALAGK010000196.1 GCA_022712475.1 Enterobacteriaceae bacterium | reverse complement strand
TTTCAGCGGCTACTTTCTGGGCCGCTGCCTTCTCTGCCGCCGCTTTTTTTGCAGCCTCGGCAACGGCTTTTTTCTCAGCATCCTGTTGCGCTTTTTTAGCCGCTGCCTGTTCCGCTTTTTTCTGTGCGTCTGCCGCAGCTTTAGCAGCTTCCTGCTCCGCCTCTTTCTTCGCCTGTGCAGCGGCCTGCTTCGCTTGGGCATCCGCTTTCGCTTTCGCGGCAGCGTCCGCCGCCTGTTTTTGCTGCTGCTCTGCGCTTTTTGCCGCTTCTTCGGCCTGCTTTTGCTGCTCGGCCTTCTGCTGCTGAGCTTTTTCTTGCGCCTCAAGCCGTTCTTTTTCAAGCTGCTTCAGGCGTTCTTGTTCAGCAGCCTGCTTTTCACGCATCTCCTGCGCCTGCTGCTGAGCCTGCTTCTCTCGCTGTTCGGCCGCGCGTTTTGCACTTGCCTGTTGATCCTGCTGGCGGTTGTACTGACTGACAACCGCTCCCGGGTCAACCATCACAGCGTCAATAGAACCGCCACCACCGCCCGCGCTGGCATCAATATGTTCATCGAACGAGCTCCACACCAGCAGCACAATCAGGACGATGTGCAGCGCGACGGAAACAATAATCGCCCGCTTAAGCTTTGCGTTTTCTTCGGTTGCCTTAGACACCCTGGTTCCCCAAAACTGTGCAGCTCACAATCAAATCGGCTGGGTCATTAACCCGACCGACTTCACACCTGCCTGATGCAACAGGTTGAGAGCTTTAATGACCTCGTCGTAGGGCACGTCTTTCGCACCACCAATCAGGAAAACCGTTTTCGGGTTTTCTTCCAGACGGCGCTGCGCTTCCGCTGCAACCTGCTCCGATGGCAGCTGCTCCATACGATCTTTGCCAACTACAATGCTGTACTGCCCGACACCGGCAACTTCAACAATTACCGGCGGCTCGTCATTGGTACTGACCGTTTTGGAATCGGTCGCATCCGGCAAATCCACCTCCACGCTCTGCGTAATGATGGGTGCAGTCGCCATAAAAATAAGCAACAGCACCAGCAACACATCCAGCAGCGGAACAATGTTGATTTCGGACTTCAGTTCGCGACGACCCCGTCCCCGAGTTCTGGCCATGACTTACCCCTTGTTGCTTTCGCTAACGCTAAAAGCCTGGCGGTGCAGGATTGCCGTGAACTCTTCCATGAAGTTGTCGTAATTCAGCTCCAGCTTGTTAACACGCTGGTTCAGGCGGTTGTAGGCCATCACCGCCGGGATCGCGGCAAAAAGACCAATTGCAGTGGCAATCAACGCTTCGGCGATACCCGGTGCAACCATCTGCAATGTTGCCTGCTTTACCGCGCCGAGTGCAATAAAGGCGTGCATGATCCCCCAGACGGTACCAAACAGCCCAATATACGGACTAATTGACCCGACCGTGCCAAGAAACGGAATATGGGTTTCCAGGTTCTCCAGCTCACGGTTCATGGAGATACGCATTGCGCGTGATGCCCCTTCAACAATGGCCTCCGGCGCATGGCTGTTGGCACGGTGCAACCGAGCAAACTCCTTGAAACCAGAATAAAAGATTTGCTCTGAACCGCTTAAGTTCTCACGACGTCCCTGACTTTCCTGATACAGGCGTGACAGCTCAATACCAGACCAGAACTTATCCTCAAAGGCCTCTGCCTCACGCCCGGCTGCATTCAGGATGCGCGTACGCTGAATAATGATGGCCCAGGAAGCAATGGAAAAACCAATCAAAATCAACATAATGAGTTTGACCAGAAGACTTGCTTTTAAAAACAAGTCAAGGATATTCATGTCAGTCACTGCTTGAACTCCGCGACGATAGACTGGGGAAGCGCTCGTGGCTTCATAGTGGTCAGATCAACGCAGACGATAAGTACCTCAGCCTTATTGAGAACTTTATCGTCGGCATTAACAATTTTTTGCGAGAAAACGAGCGAGGTTCCACGCATAGACGTTATCTCGGTCTGAATCTCCAGCAGGTCGTCCAGCCTGGCTGGGGCAAGATAGTCCAGCGTAATTTTGCGCACAACAAAAGCCACGCTATCCTCCAGCAGCTCCTGCTGGCTGAAGTGGTGATGGCGCAGCATTTCAGTGCGTGCTCGCTCATAGAAAGCGACATAGCTGGCGTGGTAAACCACACCACCGGCATCAGTATCTTCGTAGTAGACCCGAACCGGCCATCGAAACAACATTGTGCTCACTCTACATCCCGGTAATGCCAAATAAACGCTGCTACTATACGCAAGCAAAACGGGGTTTGGAATGGGAGGAAGGGAGGGAAGCGTAAATATTTATGGACCTGCAAGATCCATAAATATCAGCAAAAAACGATTAGAAAAAGAAAAACACCAGTCCAACAATCAGTACGAGGCTTGCCAACAGCGGACAAAAGATACCCTGCCACAGCACAGCCTTTGGCCGAAAGCCCACGCCGTGAATCACACCAGCGCACACAGCCCACATCAACGCAAAGCCATGCCACACTGAAAGCTCACTGGTTTTAGCCGCAAAACGCGACGGGTCCCAGAACATACAACCCGCCAGCAAAAGCGCCATGATTAAGGAAAGAGCCCGTAACGGGCTCTTATCCATTACCGCATAAAGCGTTGCGATAATTTTCTTCATCAGTTTTCTTGAGACTCAACGTGCTCAATGGCCAGGGCAGTAATGATGCCAAAGGCACAAGCCAGCAGCGTCCCCAGAATCCATGCAAAATACCACATGTTATCTCCTCACTCAGTACAGAGAGTTGCTGTTGCTTTCGATGTGCTCTTTGGTGATGCGACCGAACATTTTCCAGTAACACCAGGTGGTGTAGAGCAGAATAATCGGTACGAACACAATCGCAACGTAAGTCATCACATTCAGCGTCAGCTGGCTTGATGTGGCATCCCACATCGTCAGGCTGGCGTTCATCATGGTGCTGGACGGCATTACAAACGGGAACATTGCGATACCGGCAGTCAGGATGACACAAGCGAGCGTCAGCGAAGAGAACAAGAACGCCCAGGCACCACGCTCAAGGCGGGAGCACAGTACGGTCAGTAACGGCAACACCACACCAAGAGCAGGAATAGCCCAAAGCGCAGGCATGTTGTTGAAGTTCACAAGCCAGGCCCCTGGCTCGCGCGCCACTTCTTTCGTTAATGGGTTAGATGCCGCATAGGTATCAATCGTTGACGTCACAACATAGCCATCGATGCCGTAAACCACCCACACACCAGCCAGTACAAAGCACACCATCATCACCAGCGCGGAAACCTGCGCGGTAGTGCGAGTACGCAAGTGCAGCTCACCCGTGGTACGCATCTGCAGATAGGTTGCACCCTGGGTGATAATCATTGCTACGCTCACCACACCAGCCAGCAAGCCAAACGGGTTCAGCAGCTGGAAGAAGTTGCCGGTATAGGTCAGACGCAGATATTCGTCCGCGCTAAACGGCACCCCTTGCAGCAGGTTGCCAAAGGCAACACCAATAACCAGCGGCGGCACAAAGCTACCCACAAAGATGCCCCAGTCCCACATGTTGCGCCAGCGGGTATCTTCAATCTTCGAGCGGTAGTCAAAACCAACCGGACGAAAGAACAATGCGGCCAGCACTAGCACCATCGCTACATAGAAGCCAGAAAACGCGGCAGCGTAGACCATCGGCCAGGCAGCAAATAGCGCACCACCGGCGGTAATAAGCCACACCTGGTTACCGTCCCAGTGCGGGGCGATGCTGTTTATCATCACACGGCGTTCGGTATCGCTGCGCCCGAGAAAACGGGTGAGCATACCAACGCCCATGTCAAAACCATCGGCGATGGCAAAACCAATCAGCAGAACGCCAATCAGGAGCCACCAGATAAAACGCAATACTTCGTAATCGATCATTTCTCGACTCCTGTCTTAGCGTGCCGGTTGAGTAGTCGTATTGGACTGCTCAAAGTGATAACGACCGGTCTTAAGGCTGCTTGGACCAAGGCGGGCAAACTTAAACATCAGGAACAGTTCAGCCACCAGGAACAGTGTGTAAAGGCCACAGATAAGGACCATCGAGAAGATAAGATCGCCCGCAGTCAGCGACGAGTTCGCCACGGCGGTTGGCAGAACCTCACCGATTGCCCACGGCTGACGACCATATTCCGCTACAAACCAGCCGGATTCCACGGCAATCCATGGCAGCGGAAGTCCGTACAGCGCGGCACGCAGTACCCATTTTTTCTGACCAATGCGGTTACGAATAACCGTCCAGAAAGAGGCAGCGATAATCACAAGCAGCAAGAAGCCACAGGCCACCATGATTCGGAAGGCGAAGTACAGCGGCAGAACACTCGGGATAGAATCTTTAGTGGCTTGCTGAATCTGTGCTTCAGAAGCACCCGCTACATCATCGGTATAACGCTTAAGCAGCAGACCATAACCCAGGTCTTTTTTGACCGCGTTAAAGTTATCGCGAACAGACTGGTCAGTGGAACCATTGCGCAGCTCCTGCAGCAAACTGTAAGCTTTCATACCGTTACGGATACGTGCCTCGTGCTGCACCATCAAGTCTTTCAGACCGATAACTGGCGTATCAACAGAACGCGTTGCAATCAAGCCCAGTGCATAAGGGATCTGAATCTTGTAGTGGTTTTCCTGCTTTTCCTGATCCGGAATCCCAAAGAGGGTAAAAGCAGCCGGAGCAGGCTGGGTTTCCCACTCAGCTTCGATAGCGGCGAGTTTAGTTTTTTGTACGTCGCCCATTTCGTAACCGGATTCATCACCCAGTACGATAACGGACAGCACTGCCGCCATACCGAAGCTCGCCGCAATAGCAAATGAGCGTTTGGCAAAAGCGAAATCACGGCCTTTCAGCATGTACCATGCACTGATGCCCAAAATGAACATCGAACCGGTTACATAACCTGATGCCACGGTATGAACGAATTTCACCTGCGCAACCGGGTTGAGGACCAGCTCGGCAAAGCTGACCATTTCCATACGCATGGTTTCAAAGTTGAAGTCTGAGGCGATCGGGTTTTGCATCCAGCCGTTAGCAACCAGAATCCACAATGCGGACAGGTTTGAGCCCAGTGCCACCAACCAGGTTACCGCCATGTGCTGTACTTTGCCCAGACGATCCCAGCCAAAGAAAAACAGACCAACAAAGGTGGATTCCAGGAAGAAGGCCATCAACCCTTCGATAGCCAGCGGTGCACCGAAGATGTCACCTACATAATGCGAATAATACGACCAGTTAGTCCCGAACTGGAACTCCATGGTAAGACCAGTAGCGACCCCGAGTGCAAAGTTGATACCAAACAACTTGCCCCAGAATTTGGTCATATCTTTATAAATTTGCTTGCCAGACAGCACGTAGACCGTTTCCATGATAGCCAGCAAAAACGCCATACCCAGCGTTAGTGGCACAAACAGAAAGTGGTACATCGCAGTCAAGGCAAACTGTAAGCGCGACAGTTCGACTATATCAAACATCTTGACTCCTTGCTCTTCGCATGAAGACTCCGGACGCAGAACACAACGGGTGCTCCGCAACGCATGCCCCAATAGAAAACATTTGCTCCCTCTACCCGTAAGAATTAGCTTAAGCGATTCCTACAAAAAGAAGTTTACAAATACGTGAAAAAAAATACCAATACAGTTCCCGCAAATATATTACGCCGCAAAAACCTTACGATAAACAGGTTTTTGTTTAGCCTTTTTTGCGTTTCTCGACGGCGATCAATATATAGCGAATTTAGCGCCTAAGAGCCAGTTTGATCTGTAGCAATACTGGCTATTGAATGGAAATTTACAGTGAGGTTTTCGTTGATATAAATCAACTTATTTCGCAATTGTTAACAT
>JALAGK010000195.1 GCA_022712475.1 Enterobacteriaceae bacterium | reverse complement strand
GTGCAGGCTGAGCAGCATATGCAGCAGCTGCTGCGCTTAGGGTTACCGACGCGCAAGCACGAAAACTGGAAGTACACGTTCACGCCGTTGGAAAAAATGCTGGCTCATCAGTTTGTCATGCCGGGTACGGCACCGTTAACGCCAGCGCAGTGCGACGCGCTGGCGCTTAACATTGACGCGCAGCGACTGGTATTTGTTGATGGCGTTTTTATGCCTGAGTTGAGCGACAGCCTCAATGACAGCGATTTCAGCATAGAGGTCAACAACCAGCGCCAGGAGCTGCCAGAACCCATACAGCCTGAAGTATTTTTGCATTTAAGCGAAAGCCTGAGTCAGAGCGTGACGCATATCCGGGTGGCGCGAAACGTTCAGGCACGCAGGGCGCTGTTGCTGATGCATGTCAGCAGCGGCAGTTGTCGCGAGGAAATAAAGACCGCGCATTACCGCCATCATCTGGAGCTTGCGCAGGGCGCTCAGGCAACGGTCATCGAACACTATGTTAGTCTCGATGAAGGCGTGCATTTTACCGGCGGGCGTTTGACGATGAATATTGCCGCTAATGCCACGCTCCATCACTACAAGCTGGCGTTTGAGAACCCGGTGAGTTATCACTTTGCGCATAACGATCTGCGTATTGAGCAGGATGCTAACGTATACAGTAGCAGCTTCCTGCTCGGCGCTGCGGTATTGCGTCACAATACCAGTACGCAACTTAACGGTGAAAATACCACCCTTCGCGTCAACAGCCTGTCGTTACCGGTCAACGGTGAAGTCTGTGATAGCCGTACCTGGCTTGAGCATAATAAAGGTTACTGCAATAGTCGCCAGCTTCATAAAACCATCGTGCGCGATCGCGCACGGTCAGTATTTAATGGTCTGATCAACGTAGCACAGCATGCGATTAAGACTGACGGGCAAATGACCAATAACAATCTGCTGATTGGTCGCCTGGCAGAGGTAGACACTAAACCGCAGCTGGAAATTTACGCGGACGATGTGAAGTGTAGCCACGGTGCGACGATTGGCCGTATTGACGACGAGCAGATGTTTTACCTGCGTTCGCGTGGCATCGATAAAGATGCGGCCCAGCAGATGATAATCTATGCCTTTGCTGCCGAACTGACAGAAGCGATTCACGATGAGAACCTGAAGCAACGGGTGCTGGACCGCATTGGTCAGCGCTTTGCAGGAGAGCAAGCATGAGTTTTTGCGTAGAACGGGTGCGTGCAGACTTTCCGGTATTGAGCCGTGAAGTTAACGGCCAGCCGTTGGCTTACCTGGATAGTGCTGCCAGCGCCCAACGCCCGAATGCGGTTATTGATGCCGAAGCCGCGTTTTATCGTCACGGCTATGCTGCGGTTCACCGCGGTATTCATACGTTAAGTGCTGAAGCAACCTCACGCATGGAGAATGTGCGTGTGGCGACCGCCCGTTTTATCAATGCACGTTCAGCCGATGAAATTGTCTTTGTGCGCGGCACGACGGAAGGCATCAACCTGGTGGCAAACAGTTGGGGTAATGCGCAGGTGAGCGCGGGCGATAACATCATCATCAGCGAGATGGAGCATCACGCCAATATTGTGCCCTGGCAAATGCTTTGTGAACGTGTGGGTGCTCAGTTGCGCGTGATCCCGCTTAATCAGGACGGTACGTTGCAAACAGAGCAGCTTCACGTGTTGCTTGATGAGCGCACACGCCTGCTTGCAATCACGCAGGTATCCAATGTGCTGGGCACAGAAAATCCGGTTAAGGAGATGATTGCCACAGCGCGACTGGCTGGAGTAAAAGTGCTAATAGACGGTGCACAAGCCGTGATGCATCACCCGGTTGATGTCCAGGCGCTTGACTGCGATTTTTACGTGTTTTCCAGCCACAAGCTTTATGGCCCAACGGGTATCGGTGTGTTGTGGGCACGCGCAGAGATTCTCGCTGTAATGCCTCCCTGGGAAGGTGGCGGTTCGATGATTGCGACGGTTAGCCTGACAGAAGGAACGACCTACGCGCCGCCACCGGGACGTTTTGAGGCAGGTACGCCCAATACCGGTGGTGTTATCGGCTTTGGCGCTGCGCTGGAGTACGTGCAGGGGCTTGGGCTTGAGAACATTGCTGAATATGAAGCCTCTTTGATGCGCTATGCGCTCAATGCGCTTCAGGCTGTGCCGGACTTAACGATTTACGGCCCTCAGGATCGACGTGGTGTGATTGCTTTCAACCTGGGTAACCATCACGCCTACGATGTTGGCAGCTTCCTTGATAACTACGGCATTGCCGTACGTACCGGTCACCATTGTGCCATGCCGCTAATGGCGTTTTACAGCGTTCCTGCCATGTGCCGGGCGTCGCTCGCTATGTACAATACCGAAGAAGAGGTGGACAGGCTGGTGGCTGGTTTGATTCGTATCCACCGTTTACTGGGGTAACCAGGAGAAGAACATGGCCGCGTTGCCAGATAGAGACAAACTGTTGCGTAATTTCAGCCGGTGTGCCAACTGGGAAGAGAAGTACCTCTACATAATTGAACTGGGTCAGCGGTTGGTCCCGCTTGCGCCTGAAGATCACGTTTCAGAAAACCTTATTCAGGGTTGCCAGAGCCAGGTCTGGATTGTGATGCAGCTTGATACCAACAAGGTTATGCAATTTCAGGGTGACAGCGATGCGGCTATTGTCAAAGGGCTGATTGCTGTCGTGTTTATTCTTTTTCACCAGATGACGCCACGCGATATTGTCGATTTTGACGTGCGTCCGTGGTTTGAAAAAATGGCACTCACCAGTCATCTGACGCCATCACGCTCGCAGGGTCTTGAGGCCATGATCCGCGCGATACGCACGAAAGCCGCGCAGCTTGTCTGACAGCCACAGTCATGGCGAATTGCCGTACACGGCCTAAACTAATAAGAACAGCTTTCATCCTGTTAAGCGCGGTGTGATTTCACGTCGCGCGTATTCGCCATTCCGGCTACCTGCCGGGGAATACAGGAGTGTTCATTATGAAATGCGCGTTCTCCTTGAGTATGATTAGCCTTGTTAGTGTCCTGCTGAGCAGTCAGGCGGCTTTTGCTGTGTCTTACACGCTACCACCGCCTGGAAGCCGTCTGATTGGTCAGAATGAACGCTATACCGTTCCGGATGACGGGAAAAACCTTGAATCTATCGCGGCAAAATTTAATACCGGTATATTACTTTTACTTGAGGCAAATAATACCGTCGATCCCTGGTTACCTAAACCCGGCACTGAACTGATTATTCCTTCTCAGATGTTGTTACCCGATACACCTCGTGAGGGTATTGTTATTAATCTTGCTGAACTGAGACTTTATTATTATCCGCCAGGTCAAAACCGTGTGGAGGTTTATCCTATTGGTATTGGTCAACTGGGGCGTGAAACACCAGAAATGGTGACAAGAATCAGCCAAAAAATCCCTAATCCTACCTGGACACCGACAGCAAATATTCGGGCGCGCTCGCTGGCACAGGGAATTAAATTACCAGCAGTTGTTCCGGCCGGGCCAAATAACCCTTTGGGTCGTTATGCGCTACGCCTTGAGCAGGGGGGTGGTGAATACCTCATCCACGGTACTAACGTGGCACGCAGTGTTGGGATGCGTGTGAGCTCGGGCTGCATTCGCCTGCGGGCAGCGGATATCAAAGCATTGTTCAATCAGACAAGCTGGGGCGCTCGAGTGCAAATCGTTAACCAGCCGGTGAAATACGCCACAGAACCGGACGGGAGGCGTTATGTGGAGGTACATCAGCCTTTATCCACCAATGACTGGGAAAACCCGCAGACGATGCCTGTTGCCATTAACGCCAGCTTTGCGAGCTTTATTGATAACCCGGGTAGCGATAAGGGCCTGATAGACCGAGCCATCACCCGTCGGGCAGGCTATCCTGTACAGGTTAATGACGTCTCAAAAGGTGTTTCACCGACAACGGTGCCGTTACAAAGTGTGAAGCGCCAGGAAGAGAAAAAAGGGGGACCGGATGAAGGCGAATTGCTCAGTGATACGCAGAGTGCTCTGGTGCAGTAAAATAATAGTCAAAAAAATGGCGCACCGTGTGCGCCATTTTTATTACCAGTACTCTTACTTACGGTAAGAGTGAGCCTGGTTGTCCAGACGCTGGTTAGCGCG
>JALAGK010000194.1 GCA_022712475.1 Enterobacteriaceae bacterium | reverse complement strand
ATATAACCCCAACTTATAAAAACATGATTTATTTCTCTCCCCTGACAAAAACCATGAAAAAATCGCATTCATGGATGCCTCTACACAAACGCTAAACAACGCTCTTGAAATAATAAACCGGCCATTATTATCTTGAAATAAAAATCACCAGCCTTCCCTGGCCTTAATTAAAAAACACTCACCGCAAAGACATTTACGAAAAACCATTCCGATAAAATGCATCAAACACAATCAATCAGCCAACGATAAAATTAATTCTTTAGCGATATTGACCGTTAAAAAAAAAGCAGCCAGGCTGGATTAAAGCAGAAATGCCATTCGCTGTTCATCGAGTGCTCGTCATTATAAAAACGGGGTTGCTCTTATGGATACTTATCAGTATGACTATTCCTTTGCGCTGACCAAAGACAAGGTCAACGACATCATGCGTAATAACCTGGCCTCGGTATCAATGCCGATTGTGTACACCGACCACGATAGCGTGACCGGAGCGATTACCACCCTCAATATTCATCTTGATATCTGGAATATGGCCGACGGTGGTCAGAACAGCCTGATGAAGCTCAACGTTCCAATCAAAGATGGCAGCCTGAGTATTTCCAACCTTCCCGGCGTCAACGGCGAATGGGATATGAGCGGTGTGTCGCTGCTGCTGGAAATCACCCTCGGTTGGATGGGTCCGGGCAACCAGCAGGAACGTAATGGTGAAGGTTCACTGACACAGTTGGTGTTCTCACCCACGCAAAATGCCACGCCAGATGACCCAGGTTATGTCGCCATCCTCACGGTCACCGACCCGTCCGGTAAATTAACCAGCGCCGCTATTGGTATGCTTAAGCAGATTATCCAGGAAGCCTTCTACCAGAATAGAGACAACCTGCAGTATATCTTCGCAGGCGTGGTGCCTGTTCCAGCCGGAACCACAACCTGGCTGCGTCCGTACAAGTGGCAATACTATGTTGCCTCCGGCGATATTGAAGCGCTCTGTTTTCTGTCGATGCTCGACGACTCGCCCTTTCCCGCTAATCCCGCCTTTGACTCAACAGCGCTGGTGCCGGGCGTGAATGCAGTGGCGCTTATCTCGCAGAGTGTCTTTTTTAAAAACACGCTGCTGCCGGGGGTACAAACCACCTTTCCTGGTGGAAGTTTTTCTGTCAGTCAAACAAACCAACATTCGCTTATTTCCAACAACGGCGCTTTTACCGTCACGGTGGATGGTGACGATGTGAATACCAACAGCTTTTCTCTCTGGCCCTCGGATGCGGGCGACGGGCTGCAAACCTCATCCGCTGGCGGCGGTCCCCTGACCTTTCTCTTTGGTCTGGCAAATCTGCCCGATGCTTCTTACAGCTGGACCACGCAAACGGTCAACCCACTGTCGCTGGATGTTGCAAGCGGCACGATGATCTTCGAGCAGGATCCAAACCCGAAAAGCGCGCACGATCAGGATATTCCCTGGTATGACTACATCATTCTGGTCGGGCTGGGTCTGACGCTGGTGGGCCTGATTTCAGACATCACCGATGCCGTCAATGGATTTGGTGACCGGGTCAACGATGTCGGCATGTCGAATATCAATCAAACCGTGCAATCCACGCTCGGTAACCATGCCGTCAATGTTACCGATCTGCTCAACTGGCAGGCCTCTGGTCAGTCGTTCACCCTGACCAGCGGCGCGCTGGATGGCGCGCTCTACTTTCGCGGAAACCTCTCCTGACAAAGCCTTCACACAGTCCGGCACGATGACGTGCCGGTCAATCAACGCGTCCATTTAATGAGGAATAAAACCATGGCGAATACCACTGACGACACCACCCTCGCCCCGGTCCCGGTAACAGAAATCCCTACGCGTCCCACGGCTGATACCTACAACTGGGATACAGTAGTGGCTTTACATTACGACACAACCAACACGGCACTGACAGACAACTGGGGCAGCGTTGATAGCCGGGTGAAAGGTATCTCGCAGGCCGCAAGCGATGACCCAAGCTACGAGATTCAGGCCAGCCTCGGTCCATGGCAACTCACGACCGGCGGCGACGGTAAAAACATCAACATGATTGTCCCTGTCACGGGCGGTACTTACCAGGCGGGTTCGCACAGCTATTCGCTTGACGGGTTGGGTATGAGCGTCATCATCCAGATAAACATGGACTGGATCCCGGACCCCGACCAGAAGTCATTTGTGATAAACAGCGGCGTGGACGGCATTGTGGAGGACCTCGACAAATACATTATCGACACCGCCCTGATTAATGACTTTGCAGCCAACGGCGTCACCATTACCAGCGACTGGAGTGTGGCGATAAATACTAAAGGTTCGGCCTGGACCATTGGCGCACCGGATAACTCGGTATTCTATGCCCTGTTCTTCAGCCAGGACAAAGACCATAACACCTTCCTGTCCGTTTATCAGTTCATTCACGCCTTTTCTAACCAGCTCGTCGCGCTGAGCCACGAGGCAGGTGGCACACCTGCGGTTGTGGTGATGAATATCAAGAACCCGCCCAATGCAGGCAGCATTGGTAACGCGGTACTCCCTGATTTGATGAGTGAATGGTTCAACACCAATATCAGCTATTTCAACTTCATCTTCTCGGTGATTGATCTGACGCTACAACTTGATAAATCACCCAACTACACCTGGATAGATCCCACCACAACCAGCTATGCGGTCATTGATGAACAAACGATGACCAGCTCGGTGATGGGCGTACTAACCATGGTGCAAAACAATCCACCTGGTACCAACCACCAGGTCTCGCCGAATGCTATCCCCACCGGTCCGGATGCCAACGGTGCTGATGTAGGCATGTTAATTAGCGGGCAGAACTTCATGAAAAATATGATGCTCGGTGGTGCAAAACATCTGTTTGATAATGCTAACGATGACGATTTTTCTATTTTCAACGACGGGCTATCCATCAAAAACGTCAACCAACTGACCTATGGTTATTTCAAGATGGAAGACGAGCCTGATGCCAGCACGGCAGATAACGGCTACTCAACCGATCTGGACAACAGCACGCTCCCTCAGGGACTGGTTAACGCCTTTAAATACCCTGACGGCAATGGGGGCTATTACTACAACCCTGATCTGCGCGGTGATTCCGTTAAGGTTAACGTGGCAGGTAGCCAGTGGTTCCTGAGCGGCAACGGCACGGAATACATTGTCGACCTTACGAACGGCAACCTGGAGTTTTATGAAGCGACTCAGGTCACGATTGCCGCCGGGCAGTTCGAGATGAACCTTGAGCACAGCTTCCTCGAAATCAAGTTCATTGACCTGACCTACTCCCAGAGCTGGCAATACGACGTACACATCAACTACACCGAACAGGTCAGTCTTGGCCTGAAGACCGTGACGACCTCAACAGGCGCGACCAAGCAGGTCTTCAACTTCACCCAGTCGGTGCGCAACATGACCGTCAACGTCACCAAAACCAAAGCAGAAATCACCTTTGAGATTGTGATGGGTGCCGTCACGGCAACGCTGGCGCTGGTGGCGGTACTCGGGCCGATTGTTGATGGGCTGGCCGGTGCGGCTGAAGTCACAGTGGAAAGCGTGGAGGAAGGCAGCGCCATTGTCAGTGAAACCTCGTTTGTGGAAGAACTCAGCGGCAGTGAAGAGGCCGAGGAGCAAAACGTCGCGAACGAGGAAAATGCGCTTGCCAACGGTGCCGAACAGGCTGCCGGGCGCATGACCCGCATCAAGAATGCGTTTAACTCCACGCGCTGGAAGGTGTTTGGCGGTATCACGGCCGCTATTGGTGCGGCCTACGGCGTTGAGATGGCGGTCTCCGCGATTATGTCGGCGGTATATCAGAACAAATGGGATGACGTGCCTGGTTTTGACGAATTTGCTAACGACGCGATTGCGCCCTATGCCTTCCCCGGTATAGACGGCTATGAGCTTAAATCCGCGTGGCTTGCTGATTCACTTCAGATCGGACTGAAAACCAAATAATCACAATGACGCTCGGAAAAGGAGGCGTTATGACGACCAGTACGACGGGGGTTTACACCTACAATTGGTATACTGCATTCGCTATTCCCATTCCGGACGTTAACAAAACCATTGTCGACCAGAAGTCATCCCCATCTTGCTTTAGCATGACGGCACCTGACAGCTATACGGCATCGGCTCGTTTTGGTGACTGGCAAATCTGTATGGGCGGGGATGGAAAGAATGTCCGTTTTTCCATCCCTATGACCGGTATCGTAGTCGAGTACAGCACTGGCAGGCGTGTTACCTGTGATAGATCAAGCGCAGTCATTGAAATCAACTTGCACTACATCCCTCATGATGGCGGGGGGGAGGTTCCTTCTAAACCGATGGCGCTGGTGGCGAAAACGACCTCAGATGACCCTTCTACGCCTGTTGTGGCGCTGGTGGGTCAGGTGACACTGTCCCCTGACCCTGGCACCATAACCAGCGCGGTCTTCGGCCCGGCATTGCTGGACTGGTGCAACGCCAACCTGGGGGAGTTCAGTCACATCT
>JALAGK010000023.1 GCA_022712475.1 Enterobacteriaceae bacterium | reverse complement strand
TGCGTTATCGCCGCTTTCCAGTTACCGTCCTGGAGCTTTTGCTGGGCGGTTGCATAGATTTCAGACGGCGGACTGTCCGGAACTTGGTCTTTTGAGCCGGAGCAACCGGTCAGGGCCAGGCTCAGCGTGGCGGCAGCCACCAGGTATTTCATGCGCGTCATGACGTTTTGACTTTCCTCAGAATGTGAATCAGGGAGAACTCTCCGTTAAGCTCCCGATTAAGACCAGCTACAATAGCACACTATATTAAACGGCAAAGCCGTAAAAACCCAACGTTAACGAAGAAGCAGTGTATGGCACAACCAGTAAAACTCACCGCAACGGTGTCCGAATCTCAACTCGGTCAACGGTTAGATCAGGCTTTGGCCGAATTGTTCCCGGATTATTCTCGTTCGCGCATAAAAGAGTGGATTCTCGACCAGCGCGTTACGCTCAGCGGTAAAATCTGCGATAAGCCAAAAGAGAAGGTGTTGGGCGGAGAAAGTGTCGCCATCGATGCAGAAATCGAAGAAGAAGCGCGCTTTGAACCGCAAGATATTCCGCTCAATATCGTTTACGAAGATGACGACATTCTCGTCATCAATAAGCCGCGTGATTTCGTTGTTCACCCAGGAGCAGGTAACCCGGATGGCACCGTACTCAACGCGTTGTTACATTATTATCCACCGATCGCCGATGTGCCACGCGCGGGCATTGTTCACCGTCTGGATAAAGACACCACTGGCTTGATGGTGGTCGCTAAGACCGTACCGGCGCAAACGCGTCTGGTAGAATCATTGCAGTTGCGTGAAATTACACGTGAGTATGAGGCGGTCGCTATTGGTCATATGACCGCAGGGGGGACGGTAGAAGAGCCTATCAGTCGCCATCCTACCAAACGTACACATATGTCTGTGCACCCTATGGGTAAACCGGCGGTTACGCACTATCGCATTATGGAGCATTTTCGCGTACACACGCGCCTGCGTTTGCGTCTGGAAACCGGGCGTACGCACCAGATTCGCGTTCATATGGCGCATATCACGCATCCGCTGGTGGGTGACCAGCTCTATGGTGGTCGCCCGCGTCCACCGAAAGGCGCATCGGAAGCATTTATTCAGGCACTGCGTAAGTTCGACCGGCAGGCGCTGCATGCAACCATGTTGCGTCTTTACCATCCCATCACCGGAATTGAAATGGAATGGCATGCGCCAATTCCGCAGGATATGGTTGATCTCATTGATGCGCTGCGTGCGGATTATGAAGAACATAAGGACAGTATTGACTGGCTATGACAAAACTGATTGTTCCACAGTGGCCCTTGCCTGAGGGTGTTGCGGCCTGCAGCTCTACTCGTATTGGGGGCGTTAGCGTACCGCCATGGGATTCCCTGAATCTGGGTGCCCACTGCGGCGACAATCTGGATAGTGTTGAGGAAAACCGTCGTCGCTTTTATCAGTTAGCGGCGCTTCCGTCCAACCCGGTCTGGCTTGAACAAGTGCATGGTACCGATGTGCTACGCCTTAACGGTGAGACGCCGGTGTCGAAACGCGCGGACGCTTCTTACACTGATAAACGCGGCGTTGTTTGTGCTGTGATGACGGCTGATTGCCTGCCGGTTTTGCTATGCAATAGTGCGGGAACCGAAGTCGCCGCAGCCCATGCTGGCTGGCGTGGATTGTGTGAGGGCGTTATTGAACACACGGTCGCCTGTTTTCGTGAAAGTCCTGAAAATATCATGGCTTGGTTAGGTCCGGCTATCGGGCCTCTGGCATTTGAGGTCGGTGCAGAAGTTCGTGAAGCCTTTATCGCAAAAGATGCACAGGCAGAACAGGCATTCAGCCCCGTGGGCGAAAAATATTACGCCGATATATACCAACTCGCGCGTCAGCGCCTGTCAAATCTGGGGGTCCACCAGATTTATGGTGGAGAACGCTGTACTTTCAGCGAAAAACACGAATTTTTCTCTTATCGTCGCGATAGAACAACGGGTCGTATGGCAAGTTTTATTTGGCTGATATAACCTATTGAAACAAGACGATCCAGTACGGGTAGCTACCCTCTCATATAATTATGGTCATTAACCTTGAATAATTGAGGGATGACCTCATTTAATCTCCAGTAGCAATTTTGACCATATATGGGAGGAGTTATGCGTCTGGATCGTCTTACCAATAAATTCCAGCTTGCTCTCGCCGATGCCCAGTCACTGGCTCTTGGGCACGACAACCAGTTTATTGAACCTCTTCATCTGATGAGCGCCCTGCTAAAGCAGGAGGGCGGCTCGGTTGCGCCATTGTTGACCTCAGCAGGCGTCAATGCAGGACAGTTGCGCACATCTATTGAACAAGCGTTAAGCCGCCTGCCGCAGGTTGAAGGGACCGGCGGTGATGTACAGCCTTCGCAGGAGCTTGTCCGTACGCTGAACCTGTGCGACAAACTTGCGCAAAAGCGTAACGACAATTTTATTTCCTCAGAATTATTTATCCTGGCAGCGCTGGATTCGCGCGGTACGCTGGCTGACTTACTGAAGGCTGCGGGCGCAACAACGGCCAATGTTACCCAGGCCATTGAACAGATGCGCGGAGGTGACAGCGTGAACGACCAGGGTGCCGAAGATAGCCGTCAGGCGTTGAAAAAATTTACCATCGACCTGACCGAGCGCGCCGAGCAGGGCAAACTTGACCCGGTAATTGGCCGCGATGAAGAAATCCGCCGTACCATTCAGGTTCTCCAGCGCCGTACAAAAAATAACCCGGTGCTGATTGGTGAACCTGGTGTAGGTAAAACCGCCATTGTTGAAGGACTGGCGCAGCGTATTGTGAACGGCGAAGTGCCAGAAGGCCTCAAAGGCCGTCGGGTACTCGCGCTCGATATGGGGGCGCTGGTGGCTGGCGCGAAATATCGAGGTGAGTTTGAAGAGCGTCTTAAAGGCGTACTTAATGATCTCGCTAAGCAGGAAGGCAACGTCATTTTGTTTATTGATGAACTGCATACCATGGTGGGGGCCGGTAAGGCTGACGGCGCCATGGATGCGGGCAACATGCTCAAACCGGCGCTGGCGCGTGGCGAGCTGCACTGCGTAGGTGCGACCACACTTGATGAATATCGCCAGTACATTGAGAAAGATGCTGCGTTAGAGCGCCGCTTCCAGAAAGTGTTCGTTGCAGAGCCTACGGTGGAAGACACCATTGCTATTTTGCGTGGTCTGAAAGAGCGCTATGAGTTACACCACCATGTACAGATAACTGACCCGGCGATTGTTGCCGCGGCCACGCTGTCACATCGCTACATTGCCGACAGACAGCTGCCGGATAAAGCTATCGACCTGATTGATGAGGCTGCATCGAGCATTCGTATGCAGATTGACTCTAAGCCAGAAGAGCTCGACCGCCTGGACCGCCGTATTATCCAGCTCAAACTTGAGCAACAGGCGTTGATGAAAGAGTCTGATGAGGCGAGTAAAAAACGTCTCGACATGCTCAATGACGAACTCTCTGATAAAGAGCGTGAGTATTCGGTGCTGGAAGAGGAGTGGAAGGCGGAGAAAGCTTCGCTTTCAGGTACTCAGACTATCAAGGCTGAGCTTGAGCAGGCGAAAATTGCGATGGAACAGGCTCGGCGCGTGGGTGACCTCGGGCGTATGTCTGAACTGCAGTACGGCAAAATCCCAGAACTGGAAAAACAGCTTGAAACTGCCACGCAGTCAGAAGGCAAAACGATGCGCCTTCTGCGTAACAAAGTCACTGATGTAGAAATTGCCGACGTGCTGGCTCGCTGGACCGGTATTCCGGTATCCAGAATGATGGAAAGTGAGCGTGAAAAATTGCTGCGTATGGAGCAGGACTTACATCAGCGTGTGATTGGGCAGGATGAGGCGGTTGAAGCCGTATCGAACGCCATTCGTCGCAGCCGTGCCGGGTTGTCCGATCCCAATCGCCCGATTGGTTCATTCTTGTTCCTTGGGCCGACCGGTGTCGGTAAAACCGAGTTGTGCAAGGCGCTGGCGAATTTCATGTTCGATAGTGACGACGCAATGGTACGTATCGATATGTCCGAGTTCATGGAAAAACATTCCGTGTCTCGCCTGGTGGGGGCACCCCCGGGATATGTGGGCTATGAAGAGGGCGGTTATCTGACTGAAGCCGTGCGTCGTCGTCCGTACTCCGTTATTTTGCTCGATGAAGTCGAAAAAGCGCATCCGGATGTTTTTAATATCCTGCTGCAGGTACTGGACGATGGACGTTTGACCGATGGACAGGGCAGAACAGTGGATTTTCGTAATACCGTGGTCATTATGACATCCAACCTGGGTTCTGATCTCATTCAGGAACGGTTTGGCGATCTGGATTACGGTCATATGAAAGATCTGGTATTGGGTGTGGTAAGTCAAAGCTTCAGGCCAGAATTCATTAACCGTATTGACGAAGTGGTGGTATTCCATCCGCTTGGTGAGCGCCATATTGCGTCTATTGCGCAGATTCAGTTGCAGCGTTTGTATCAGCGTCTGGAAGAGCGCGGTTATGCGGTTCATATTTCTGACGAGGCACTAAAACTGCTGAGCGAAAACGGATACGATCCGGTTTATGGGGCGCGGCCGCTCAAACGAGCTATCCAGCAGCAGATTGAAAACCCGCTGGCGCAGCAGATTCTTTCCGGTGAGTTGCTGCCCGGTAAAACGGTTGAGCTGCAGGTTAAAGATGGACAGATTGTCGCAATACAGTAAACCTCAGTAAAGAAACGGGCCTCAGGGCCCGTTTTTGTTTATTTAATGAGCGGAAGCGGTATTCTTTCAGGTGTTGTGAGTGAAAAGTGAGCGATCGGAGAGTTTTTTTTAAATATCACTTGTCAGTCACAAAACAGTCCCTATAATGCGCCTCCACTGACACGGCACAACGGCTTACAAACCGGCCCGTCAGGCGGAGGAAAGTGAAAATAATCACTTGACTCTGAAGAGGAAGGCGGTAATATACGCCACCTCGCGACAGCAGGCAGAATGCCGCG
>JALAGK010000022.1 GCA_022712475.1 Enterobacteriaceae bacterium | reverse complement strand
GCTGTGGGTTACGCCTCCGATCTGCTGGTGCGCTGCGGTGCAACGGTGATGTTCTCAGAGGTAACCGAGGTACGTGACGCCATTCATTTACTGACGCCGCGCGCGGCAAATGAAGAAATTGGCAAACGGCTGCTTGAGGAGATGGCCTGGTACGACAATTACCTCGACATGGGCAAAACCGACCGCAGCGCCAACCCATCACCTGGCAATAAAAAAGGTGGGCTGGCTAACGTGGTAGAAAAGGCGCTTGGTTCCATTGCCAAATCTGGCAAAAGCGCCATTGCCGAGGTGCTGTCTCCCGGCCAGCGCCCCACCAAACGCGGCCTGATTTTTGCCGCCACGCCCGCCAGTGATTTTGTGTGCGGCACCCAGCAGGTGGCTTCTGGCATCACCGTTCAGGTGTTCACCACCGGGCGCGGCACACCTTACGGCCTGGTGGCGGTACCAGTGATTAAAATGGCGACGCGTAGCGAGCTTGCCCGGCGCTGGTTCGACTTAATGGACATTAATGCCGGCACCATCGCGACCGGTGAAGAAACCATTGAGGACGTGGGCTGGAAGCTGTTCCACTTTATTCTCGATGTGGCCAGCGGGCGCAAAAAAACCTTCTCAGACCAGTGGGGGCTGCACAACCAACTGGCGGTGTTTAACCCGGCGCCAGTGACCTGATAGCCATGAAAAAGGCATTAAGTAAGTCTGATGCTGGTCGCTTCAGTGTGTTTATGAATAGTAAGTAATATCCATGCTTAAAAATGACGCTAACAGCGCCAACCTTCATTGTTGAAAAGCACGGGCATACAGTGTGGGGTTGCTGACCCCCGCTGAAATCAGCAAAGCGTTCACGGCTGGCCGAGGGCGCGACTTACAGGGACGTTACGGAACTTACCGTACCCGATAAGCCAGACGGGATAAGCTGACAACATTGCCGGGAGCAATGTTGAACAACACCGCAGGCGTTGGCCCCGAAGGGGTGAGGCCCAAGGATGGGCCGAATAGCGCACGGCCCAACGGGCGGCGATTTCTTAGCGGGGCCGCCGGAGATTGCAAAGAGGGGCGCGGTGCCCCTCCTTGCCCGTTCACCGCAAATTAAGCCACATGAGTTGCAGGGCTTATAGTGAACGGAACGACCCACTGAATCAAATCAAGTGCGCAGCAGCACCCGCTGAATTACCCTTTATCCTGCTGCTCCAGCGCGTATTTATACAGCGCGTTTTTCTTCACGCCGTGGATTTCTGCCGCCAGCGCAGCGGCCTTTTTCAACGGCAGCTCAGCCTGCAACAGTGCAAGCGTGCGCAGCGCCTCGGCAGGCAGTGCTTCTTCATCGGCCTTATGACCTTCAATAATCAACACCATCTCGCCCTTGCGGCGGTTTTCGTCTTCCTGCACCCAGGCGAGTAACTCGCCAACCGGCGCGCCGTGAATCGACTCCCAGGTTTTGGTGAGCTCACGCGCCAGCACTACGTAGCGCGCCTCGCCCAGCACCGTACAGATATCTGCCAGGCTGTCGAGCAGGCGGTGAGTGGACTCGTAAAAAATCAGCGTGCGCGGCTCCTGTTCCAGTGCCTGGAGCGCGTCGCGGCGGCCTTTGGATTTGGCGGGCAGAAAGCCCTCATAGCAGAAACGGTCAGACGGCAGGCCAGCTGCGCTCAGCGCTGCGATGGCGGCGCACGGTCCCGGCAACGGCACCACGCGCACTCCCGCTTCACGGCAGGTGCGCACCAGGTGGTAGCCCGGGTCGTTAATTAGCGGTGTACCGGCGTCTGACACCAGTGCAATGGTCTGGCCTTGCTGGAGTTTTGCCAGCAACGCCTGCGCTTTTTGCTGTTCGTTATGGTCGTGCAGCGCAAACAGGCGCGCATTAATAGCAAAATGCTGTAGCAAGAGACCCGTGTGGCGGGTATCTTCCGCTGCAATCAGATCAACGGCCTGTAACACCTCCAGCGCACGTCGCGTAATGTCGCCGAGATTGCCGATAGGCGTTGGCACAATATACAACGTGCCTTCAGAAATCACCGTTGAATCGAGTTGTCTCATTGTTTCATCCGTATTGCCGATTTAATATTGACCATTGGGTAAAAAAATAACACTGGATACAGTATGGTACCGTCGAAAATTGTTCGTTCTAAAGCCGGGCGCTGCCTGCCAGTTCTGCTGGCGGCACTGCTTTTTGCCGGCTGTGGCATTAAGACTTCAGACCAGAGCGCAACCTTGCTCCAGGCTGATACGCAGGGAAATTCCGCGTTTTATCTGCAACAAATGCAGCGAAGCCGTGATAATAACAGGACAACCTGGCAATTACTTGCCGTACGTGCCCTGCTTAAAGAAGGACAGGGCCAGCAGGCCATTGAACTTTACAGCCAGTTGCCGCACGGTTTGTCCGGTGCGCAGGGGCGTGAATACGCGCTCTCTGGTGCTGAAATCTCCCTGCTGCGCCAGGATTATGCGGGTGCGCGCACGCGCCTTGAAAGCCTCAACCCTGACGAATTATCAGTGCCGCAGCAGGCACGCTACTGGCAGCTGCAGATTGACGCAAGCCAGGGCAAACCCTCCCTGAGCTTATTGCGTGCGCTGGTCGCCCAGGAACCGATGTTACAGGGCGCGGCGAAGCAAAAAAATATTGATGCCACCTGGCAGGCGCTGAGCTCCATGACCCAGGAGCAAGCGCGTGCGCTGGTGATTTATGCGCGTGAAAACACCCTCCAGGGCTGGCTGGATCTGCAACAGATTTGGTTTGCCAAACGTAATGATCCGCAGCAGCTTAAGGCAGGCATTGCCGACTGGCGCGTACGCTATCCGCAAAACCCAGGCGCTATCACGCTGCCCACCGCGCTCAATAACGTGCAAAACCTGCGCCCGGCTTCTACCAACAAAATTGCCCTGCTGCTGCCGCTCAATGGCCAGGCTGGTGTGTTTGGTAAAGCCATTCAGCAAGGCTTTGAAGCCGCACGCAACGGCCTGTTGCATCCGGCACCTGCACCGGTTGCAGCACCAGAAGCGGCCCCCGAACCGGAACAAACATCCGCCGCCGCGCAGAACAGCGAGGGCGTTGTCAGCCCAGCTTCCACCACGGTTGATGACCTGCTGAAAAGCCAGCAGGAAAATGCAGCACCTCAACCTGTGGCCCAGCCGGTTCAGCCGGCCAGTACACCTCACCCTGCAGCTGAAATTAAAGTCTATGACACCACCAGCCAGTCAATTGAGCAAATCCTGGCCCAGGCTCAGCAGGACGGGACCTCGCTGGTGGTCGGCCCACTTCTGAAAAACGACGTTGACCGCATGCTGAGCAGCAACACCGCGCTTAACGTACTGGCGCTTAACCAGCCAGAGCACATTAGCGGTCGCCCAAACGTCTGCTACTTTGCACTTTCACCGGAAGATGAAGCGCGCGATGCCGCAGAACATATCTGGGCGCAGGGCAAGCGTAATCCGCTGGTACTGGTGCCGCGCAACGCGCTGGGCGAGCGCACCTCGCGTGCCTTCGCTGAGGCCTGGCAGCAGCTGGGCGGCGGTACGGTATTGCAGCAACGTTTTGGCTCCCAGGCCGAACTGCGCGGTGCTATCAACAGCGGGGCCGGGCTTTCTCTGAGCGGCACACCGGTCAACGTCGACCAGAGCCAGAACACCCTCATTGGCGACCAGGCTATTCCAACCCAGCCGCAGCCGCCTGAAAGCCAGGTCGCAAGCGGCGGTGTGGATGCCGCCTATATTGTGGCTTCACGCGGCGAAATCGCGCTTATTAAACCCATGATTGCCATGCGTACCGGTAGCCGCGGCGCGGCACAGCTCTACGCCAGCTCTCGCAGCGCACAGGGCGGTTCAGGGGCGGATTTCCGCCTGGAGATGGAAGGCCTTGAGTACAGTGAAATCCCGCTACTGTCAGGTGCGGATAGCGCACTGATGCAACAGGCTCTGTCCGCTTCACGTAACGATTACTCGCTGGCGCGTCTGTACGCCATGGGTGCCGATGCCTGGACGCTGGCTAACCAGTTTACGCAGTTGCGCCAGATGCCGGGCCTCCAGATTGAAGGCAACACCGGCACGCTGAGCGCGTCTGGCGAATGCGTTGTCAGCCGTAAAATGTCATGGCTCAAATACCAGCAAGGCCGGATAGTTCCGGCAAATTAATCCAGCAGCGGCGGGGGGCGCACTATGAGGCGCAGGCCCGCCGTTGGCTGGAGCGTAAAGGACTGCGCTTTATCGCCGCCAACGTGCATGTGCGCGGCGGCGAAATCGATCTCATCATGACCCAGGGCGCGACCACGGTCTTTATCGAGGTCCGCTACCGCGCAAGCGCCCGCTTCGGCGGCGCCGCTGCCAGCGTCACGCAGACCAAGCAGCAAAAATTATTGCGCACGGCTGCGGTCTGGCTTGCCCGCCAGAATGGGAGTTTTGATACTGTGGATTGCCGGTTTGATGTGTTAGCCTTCACCGGCAGCGAGGTGGAGTGGATAGTCAACGCCTTCACGCTCGGCCAGTAATTGTGCCGTCTATATTCAAAGGAAAATCGTGCTCGATAGAATCAAAGTCTGCTTCACCGAAAGCATTCAAACCCAAATTGCGGCGGCAGAAGCGTTGCCGGACGCCATTTCCCGAGCGGCCACCACATTGGTGCACTCGTTACTCAATGGCAATAAAATTCTCTGCTGTGGCAATGGCGCCAGTGCAGCTAACGCCCAGCACTTTGCCGCCAGCATGATTAACCGCTTTGAAACCGAGCGCCCGAGCCTGCCCGCGATTGCACTGAGTGCCGATAACGTGGTGCTGACCGCTATTACCAACGACAGGCTGCACGAAGAGATGTATGCCAAGCAGGTGCGCGCGCTCGGCCATGCCGGAGACGTCCTGCTGGCCATCTCCACGCGCGGCAACAGTCGCGAAATTATTAAAGCCGTAGAAGCAGCCGTGACCCGCGATATGACCATTGTCGCCCTTACGGGTTACGACGGCGGCGAAGTCGCCGGTTTACTGGGTCCACAGGATGTTGAGATCCGCATTCCTTCTCACCGCAGCGCGCGCATCCAGGAAATGCATATGCTGACGGTCAACTGCCTGTGCGATCTGATTGATAACACATTATTTCCACTACCAGGTTAATGAAAGGAGCACTCATGAAGGTAATTACGCCGCTGGCAGTCCTGATGTCTGCACTGTTATTACAGGGTTGTATTGGCGCAGCCGTTGTTGGCACAGCCGCCGTTGCGACTAAAACCGCTACCGACCCGCGCACCATGGGGACGCAGGTTGATGACGGCACGCTGGAACTGCGTGTGAATAACGCGCTGTCCAAAGATGAGCAGTTGAAGAAAGAAGCGCGCATTGGCGTGACCGCCTATCAGGGCAAAGTGCTGCTAACCGGCCAGGCGCCGAATACCGCGCTTGCCGAACAGGCGAAGAAAATTGCGCTCGGCACCGACGGTGCGAACGAGGTCTACAATGAAATCCGCCAGGGTGCGCCGGTAGGTATTGGCACCGCCTCGTCCGACACCTGGATTACCACCAAAGTCCGCTCTCAGCTGCTGGGCAGCGACCAGGTGAAGTCCTCTAACGTGAAAGTGACCACCGAAAACGGTGAAGTGTTCCTGCTGGGGCTGGTTACCGACGCCGAAGGCAAAGCGGCGGCAGATATCGCCAGCCGCGTAAGCGGCGTGAAGCACGTGACGACGGCGTTTACTTACATCAAGTAAGCGAGATTATCGTTGCAAAAGCCTCCCGCGCGGAGGCTTTTTTATGAGTGACGCCCCCCGGCTCAGGCCCTGGCGCATAAAAAACCCGCTCGTAGCGGGTTTTTGTCACTATGGCTGCTGCTATCAGAAGCTCGCGGCCGCAGACACGTACAAACCGTCGTAAATGGTGTGGTCGGGACGGCCTTTTTTACCTTCAACGCCCGCATAACGGTAGCCTGCTTTCAGCGTCAAAATACTGATGGGCGCCCAGCTTACGCCGGCGTTCGCTTCGGTATAGCTGCTCACGCTGTTACCAAAACCGTTTGGCGCAGTATAACCTTCGCCATAAAGCGCAAAACCGTTATCAAGATTCACACGCAGACCACCGCCAACCGGGAACACCAGACCGCTGTCGCCTTTCTTCGGCCCAATGTAGAGCGCTTTAGCGCCAACGTTGAGCATCACCGGGCCAACGCCGAGGTTATAGCCCGCGCCCACGCCGCCGGTCTGCTCACCGTCGTCGGTGTTTTTGAGCCAGTTACCGTGCACGTACAGGCCACTGGAGTTACGACCCATTTCCGCTTCCACGTTGGTCCAGCTTTTCCCTTTTTCCAGGGTCATGCCCAGCGCAAATGCAGAGCCTGAAATCATCAGAGAAGAAAGCGCCGCCGCTTTGATTACATTTTTCATTATCACAACCACACTGAAGGAAACGTCGGCTATCCCGCCGATGCTCCGCAAATAAAAATGCCCTGACGCACGTGCGCACGGCATCCCGCAATTGACCGCTGGCACAGTACCAACAGCCCCAAAATCAGTAAACGAGGCGGGATTGTAGTTTATTGCGCACGGCAAACAACCCATTGCGCCAAAACATTGAGAATCTGTTGACCGAACTGGCTGAAAACGGTGATTTATTGCGCGCTGACGCGCCTGGCCCTCTCACAGAGCTGGTCCGAGGGCAGGATATTCACACCTTCCGGCGCAGATGAAAAAGCGGCATCACGCAGCGCCAGCGCTACGTCGCGCGCCTGAATCGCACGCCAGCGACCCGGCATCAGGCGAAACAGCGGAGCAAACAACGACTCGCTCAGGCGTTGCTTCTCACGTTGACCGAGCAACATCGAGGGCCGGGCAATCGTTAAATGCGGCCAGTTCTGTGCTATCAACGCCTGTTCCATCTCCCCTTTCACCCGGTTGTAGAAAAAAGGCGAATGAGCGTTAGCCCCCATGGCGCTGACCACCAACATATGCTGCGCGCCGAGTTTACGCCCGACCAGTGCGGTATCGACCACCAGCGTGTAATCCGCGTGAACAAACGCCTGCTTGCTCCCCGCCTCACGCCGCGTGGTACCCAGGCAACAAAAGACGATATCCACCGGTTCAGTCAGTACCCCTAACGCATCGCTAAGCTGCGGGTCGCTTGGGTTAATCACTTTATCAAACGGCGCCAGCGCACGGCGGCTGGGTGCATAAATCTGCGTGACGCGTGTATCCAGGCTCAGCAAACGCAACAGTTCACCGCCAACAAGACCGGTCGCCCCGGTGAGTAATACCCGACTCATAACCTCTTCTCCATAAGGCCCGTAATACAATGAGTATTTACGATTCCGGCTCGACGTGCGAATCACGCAGCCAGGTTACCTTATTGCCAAAACCAAGTGTGTTATCGGTAAATTTCATTTCGTCCGGCAGGATTTCCCAGACCGGTGCGGACATCGCTCGCGCAATCGGAAAGCGGCGCCAGTAGAGCGCGCGTTTGCTTTCCCCCTCATTTCCGCTTAGCAGGCGCAACTCGCCGCGAAACTGCACGCCGCGGATGAGAGCAACCGTCTTTGGCTGCCCGTTGATGGTGCCCGCTACACGGGTCCGTTCACCGGCCATCTGCGCGTGGCGGGTGGAGGTATCGCTCAACAGATAAAATGCGACACGCTCAGCGTCCCACACATAAAACGCATTGGCGCACCACAGATCGTCGCCGTCGCTCACGCAGTAAGTGATAACGTGCTGGCGGTTCAGCCAGCGGCTAATGCCAGAAAGAGCATCCATCGCGCAACTCCATTGTTTTTTTCGAGGGTAAACGCAATGGCGTCGTGCCGCCAGCGCGAGCGCGTGATAAGGTGCGCCAACCGCCCAAATCAACAAAAAAAGTATGTCTGACTGGTCTTTGTATATTATTCGCACCGCCCATAATCAGCTCTATACCGGCATTACGACCAACGTGGCGCGCCGTCTGAATCAGCATCAGTCCGGTAAAGGGGCAAAAGCACTGCGGGGGAAAGGGGAACTGCGGCTGGCGTTCAGCCAACCGCTGGGCGACCGTTCTCTGGCGCTGCGTCTGGAGTACCGCATCAAGCAGTTAACCCGGGCGCAAAAAGAACGGCTTATTATCGATGAGGCCGCTTTTGCGGCCCTGCTGGCAAGCGTTAAAGGCGGTTAAAGTGGTCTGAGTATTCCACCAGACCATGCACGCCGTCGAGCGCATCCTCTGCCAGTTTATGCAGTTGGAACGCCTGTTGTGTGTCGGGCCAACGGCAGTGCAGATCATATTTTGCCGCAGGCTCAAAACCCAGGCGGCTATACAGTTTAGGGTCACCAAGCGTTACTACCGCGGCATAGCCAAACTCGTTGAGCGAATCCAACCCTTCATACACCAGCTGACGCCCAATGCCCTGCCCACGCCAGCCTTCATCTACCGCCAGTGGCGCAAGGCCAACCCACTGAAGCTCTTCACCTTCCACGCAGACCGGGCTGAACGCAACGTACCCCACCACCTGACCTTCGTCATCGGTAGCCACCAGGCCCAGCGTTATCTGTCCATCTTCGCGTAAATCGTGTATCAGATTCGCCTCGCCGTCACTCTCAAAGGTGCGACGCAGAAGGGCATCAATACCCGGTGCATCAATGGGAATTTCCACTCGAATTAACATGGCTCACCTACCGAAGTTTCTCGTACCGTGGGCGCAGTTTTCAGCCCGGCTTCCACAAATGCCGCCGTCTGCATTAGCAGCACGCGCAGCGGCTTGGGCATCGCCTCAAGCTCAATCGCATCCATGAGGTTTTTAACATACAAACCCAGTTCCGTATCGCCCTCAATCACCAGACGACGCTGGAAAAACAGCGTATCCGGGTCCTGCTTGCGTGCGGCAATCAGCAGTAGATCGTTGGCGTCTGCACTGAAGCTCACGTCTGCCTCGGCGTGCTCGCGTACTACCAGCTTTTCATCCTGAACTGACGTGAACCAGTACAGCCCCAGATCGCGAACCTCAATACGAAGCCAACGCCCATCAAGGAAATCAAGTTCACCCTCAGCCAGCGCCTGGCGAAATTGCCATCCCAGCAGTTGCTCCAGCGCCTGGCGCTTAAGCGCAAACGGTGTGAGCTGAAGCGGCATTTTTAGCAGTGACGGTCCAGTGCGTACCAGACGCGAACGCAGTTTATCCAACACAGGCTTTACTCCTTGAAAAAAAGTTAGTGCTATTGTGCCACAACGCCGTGCGGTGATAGCGGCCCAAATCAACAATTACCTGCCTTGCTGGATGGGTTGCCGCCTTTTGATCAATACGCGATTAGCTGCCTTAAATCAAAAAGTGTCGTGGAAGGGTTAACTAAAATCACGCTTCTTTAACATTTTCGCCGCGTTGCGCCTGCGTAACGTCACAGAATCAGGATCCCCTATGGAATTGCTTTGCCCCGCAGGTAACCTGCCAGCACTAAAGGCAGCCATCGAAAACAGTGCGGATGCTGTCTATATCGGCCTTAAGGACGATACTAACGCCCGCCACTTTGCTGGCCTCAATTTCAACGAGAAGCGCCTGCAGGAAGCGGCGAATTTCGTTCACCAACACCGGCGCTAGCTGCATATTGCGATTAACACCTTCGCCCATCCTGACGGTTACGCCCGCTGGCAGCGCGCAGTAGATATGGCCGCCCAACTCGGCGCAGACGCGCTGATTCTGGCGGATCTCGCCATGCTGGAATATGCCGCCGAGCGCTATCCACACGTTGAGCGCCACGTCTCCGTGCAGGCATCCGCCACTAACGAAGAAGCGATTCGTTTCTACAAAAACCATTTCGATGTGGCGCGCGTGGTGCTGCCGCGCGTGCTGTCTATTCACCAGGTCAAACAGCTGGCGCGCGTCACGCCGGTACCGCTGGAAGTGTTCGCCTTTGGCAGCCTGTGCATTATGGCCGAAGGGCGCTGCTACCTGTCATCTTACCTGACCGGTGAGTCGCCCAACACCGTGGGAGCGTGCTCACCGGCGCGTTTCGTGCGCTGGCAGCAAACGCCGCAGGGGCTGGAGTCACGCCTTAATGATGTACTGATTGACCGTTATCAGGATGGCGAAAACGCGGGCTATCCCACGCTGTGTAAAGGTCGCTATCTGGTTGAAGGGCAGCGCTATCACGCGCTCGAAGAGCCAACCAGCCTCAATACGCTTGAGCTGCTGCCTGAGCTGCTGGGCGCAGGCATTGCCTCGGTCAAAATTGAAGGTCGCCAGCGTAGCCCGGCTTACGTAAGCCAGGTGGCGAAGGTGTGGCGCCAGGCCATTGACCACTGCATGGCTGACCCGCAGCACTATGCGCCGCAGGCGGCGTGGATGGCGGCTCTCGGCGCAATGGCAGAAGGCACCCAGACCACGCTCGGCGCCTATCACCGCAAATGGCAGTAGGAGACACAATGAAATATTCCCTTGGGCCAGTGCTATGGTACTGGCCAAAAGAGACGTTGACAGCATTTTACCAGGCTGCTGCGGCAAGCAGTGCAGACATTATTTATCTTGGCGAGACCGTATGTAGCAAACGGCGCGCCACTAAAGTGGGTGACTGGCTGGAGATGGCGCAAGCACTGGCCGCAGCGGGCAAACAGGTAGTGCTCTCCACACTGGCACTGGTACAGGCCCCGTCAGAGCTTAATGAGCTTAAGCGCTACGTGGAAAACGGCGATTTCATCATTGAAGCCAACGATCTTGGTGCGGTGAATATGGCTGCCGAGCGCCGCCTGCCGTTCGTCGCGGGCCATGCCCTGAACTGCTATAACGCGGTAACGCTGCGTCTGCTGCTCAAACAAGGCATGACGCGCTGGTGTATGCCGGTGGAACTGTCACGCGACTGGCTGGTTAATCTGCTAACCCAGTGTGATGAACTGGGGATCCGCGATAAGTTTGAGGTGGAAGTGCTGAGCTACGGCCATCTGCCGCTGGCGTATTCGGCGCGCTGCTTTACCGCGCGTTCTGAGGACCGCCCGAAGGACGAATGCGAAACCTGCTGCATCAACTACCCTAACGGGCGGCAAATGCTGTCTCAGGAGCAGCAACAGGTCTTTACGTTAAACGGTATTCAGACCATGAGCGGCTATGTCTACAACCTTGGTAACGAACTCACGGCGATGCAAGGGCTGGTGGACATTGTGCGTCTGTCGCCGGAAGGCCAGGACACGTTCGCACAACTGGAGGCG
>JALAGK010000193.1 GCA_022712475.1 Enterobacteriaceae bacterium | reverse complement strand
CCATGATCTCGCCGCGCCGCAGCGTGAAGTCCACACCATCGAGCGCCTTTACGCCGGGAAAATATTTACTCAGCCCTTCCGTGCGCAAAATCTCCTGACCGGGTTCACGTTGCATCGGGGCCTCCCTGAAACGCCGGTGTTGGCAGGCTCCTCCCCTGGGGAAGGAGCGCGGGCCTCAGTAGCCCATCGTTTTCTTCTTCTCAAGCTCCGCCTGCGCGGTGTCCGGCAGGAATAGCGTGGATTTCGTTAACGTCAGCTTCTGCGGCACAGTGCCGTCTTTTTTGTATTTTTCCAGCGCGTCAAACGCCGGGCCTGCCATATTGGGCGTTAGTTCCACGCTGGCATTGGCCTCACCGGCTATCATCGCCTTATAGATATCCGGCACGCCGTCAACAGAGCCGGTCAGGATGTCTTTGCCCGGTTTCAGGCCCGCTTCTTTGATGGCCTGAATAGCACCGATGGCCATGTCGTCGTTATGGGCGTAAACCATGCAAATATTTTTGCCGTTGTTTTCTGCCTTGATGAAGCTCTCCATCACCTCTTTGCCCTTGCTGCGGGTAAAGTCGCCCGACTGCGAGCGCACGATGTTGATGTTGGATGCCTTTGCGATGGCCTCAGCGAAGCCTTTCTTACGGTCAATCGCCACGCTTGCCCCGACCGTGCCCTGGAGCTCCACCACGTTGCATGGCTTGCCCGCGAGCGTTTTCACCAGCCAGTCACCAATCATGCGCCCTTCAAGCACGTTGTCGGCAGTGACCGTGGTCATGTAGAGCGATTTATCTTTCACGTCAATGGATCGGTCCAGCAGGAAGACCGGGATGCTGGCTTCTTTCGCTTCCTGAAGCACCGACTCCCAACCTGTGGCCACCACCGGAGCGATGAAAATCGCGTCCACGCCCTGGGCAATAAACGAGCGCACAGCTTTAATTTGGTTTTCCTGCTTTTGCTGGCCGTCGGCAATTTTCAGCGTGATACCGCGCTTACTCGCTTCGCTTTTTGCCACAGCGGTTTCGGCAGAGCGCCAGCCCGATTCAGAGCCAACCTGAGAAAAGCCGACGGTTAACGGTGCGGCAAGTGCCGCGCACGACAGTGCAGATGAAACGGCCAGGGTGCAAAGTAAGCGTTTCCACATAAAAAGATCCTCGAAAACGTGGTCATAGGAGAAAACTTCGGCTGCGAAAAAACTATAGACAACCCTGAATGTAACTGAATGCGTTACATCACAGTTCGGAAAATGCAGCGAAAATGTTAACAATCAACAGAAAGAGAAAATGGGAACAGTGCAGACAGGATGCGGCCCGCTCGACAGGCGGGAGCCAGAGACGATTTTCCGCCCAGAACAGACTGAAACACCCTCTATGGAAACGGTTACATAATCTTATTCACTGGCAGGCTACGTTTATGGATTTTTCGCGTGATTCAGACTGCGCTGAAACCACAGATACAGGCTGTGCTGCGAAAATCAGGCAAAGACTTTTATAGCGCGTCCTGGCTATAATGTGCGGCACTTGTTTGCCACACAGTTTAAGGAATCAAACATGAGCTTACTGAACGTTCCTGCGGGCAAAGATCTGCCGGAAGATATCTACGTTGTTATCGAGATCCCGGCGAACGCCGACCCCATCAAATACGAAGTCGACAAAGACAGCGGCGCGCTGTTTGTAGACCGCTTCATGTCTACTGCAATGTTCTATCCGTGCAACTACGGTTACATCAACCACACCCTGTCCCTGGACGGCGACCCGGTTGACGTGCTGGTGCCGACCCCATACCCGCTGCAGCCAGGCTCCGTTATCCGCTGCCGTCCGGTTGGCGTGCTGAAGATGACCGACGAATCCGGTGAAGATGCGAAGCTGGTTGCCGTACCGCACACCAAGCTCAGCAAAGAATACGATCACATCAAAGATGTGAACGACCTGCCGGAACTGCTGAAAGCGCAGATCACCCACTTCTTTGAACACTACAAAGATCTGGAAAAAGGCAAATGGGTGAAGGTTGACGGCTGGGATAACGCCGAAGCCGCAAAAGCTGAAATCGTTGCGTCTTTCGAGCGCGCTGCGAAGAAGTAATTTTCGCGACACTCTCACGCGCCTGCGGGCGATGCATGCCGGAACGCAAAAGCGGGCCGGCATTTTTTATGGTGGTAGTACGCCGGACAAACTCCTGTAGCGCACGGGGCTGTTCGCAGTGACATGATGGCTCCCCTCACGCACTCGACGCTCCTTTCTGCGCCCATAAAAAAACAACCACGCCGAAACGTGGTTGTTTTCATTTCACCAGACGGTGGGCTTGCACCTACCGATCCAGCCAGTCGCCGCTGTCAATCGGCACCAGTCCGTCGACCGGGCGCTGATAGACATACATCCACGCGCTACCGTAAGGTGTTTGAATCAGCCTGCGCTGATACTCACCGCCTTTGGTACGCAGCGCATCCAGCTCTGCCAGCGTGCTGGCATCAATACGGTAGACTTCACCGTTCACCGAACCATCACCCGGCACAGCGCCAGGATAATGGCCAAGATTATAGAGCTGGTAGCCCTGTTCACAGTGTTCTCCGAGCAACAAAGCGTTGGTCATCCAGTGGCTGTTGCCCTGTTTGCGCCGTAAACTGCCATAAACGAATATTCGCATTGCTAAAACTCAAACTGATAGAGCAAATCGAGTGCCTGATCTACGCCAGACACCGCTTCCAGATACAGTTTAGGCATGAGGCGATAGCGCAATGTTAAGGTCGCCAGCGAATCAAAGATGCCCATTCCATATTTCACCTGCAGACCCGGCAGTACATAACCGCTGACTACGACCTGAGATGAATCCCCCACCCCGGTGGTATCCAGCGCCAGGTTACTGACGCCGAAAGTCTCCCCGATTTTACCCACAACCTGACCACTTTGTGCAACCCCCAAACCAATGAGCATGGAGGTCATCTCCTGGCTGTCGCTGCCGGAGCTGTCGAGACCCTGTCCGCGCAGGAGATAAGACAACGCTTCCTGTTGCGACATAGCCGGATCGGAGAACACTTCCACCTTCGGCTCATCTGCCTGGCCGGTCACGCGCACCCCGGCTTTCACGTTGTTCTCCGTGGCTTCCGGGTTACGGATAGCTTCAATATTAAGCAGCGGCTGATCCGGCGGACCGGAGAACAACAGCTCGCCTTTTTGCACAATCAAGTCCTGTCCGTAAGCGTGAAAACGTCCTTCCGGAATGTTTATCTGGCCATTAAGCCCCAGTCCCTGCTTATCCTGCGCAACCTTCAGGTCGCCTGCCAGGCGCGCCTTAAGACCAAATGCATCAATACGCACATTGTTGCCCACATGGATGGTCAGGTTACTGTTAATCGGTACCGACGCCGTTTGGCCTTCTTTCGGCTGCAGATTTTCGTCAAGCAGCACTTCGTCACTGGATACCCCCACTGCGCTTTCCGGCACCTCTTTGACCAGAATACGCGCCCAGGGCACATCCACTTTGCCGTTTAGCGTATACAGCGACGGGGTGGCTTCAAACACCACGTCCGGCGACACATCCAGGCGCACCATTGGCGGCACCGTAATGCGGACTTTATTGCCCTGTGCCGCAATACGCGCACGCCAGTTTTCAAGCTGGCTCCAGTCGGCATCACCGCTGAGGTTAATCTGCCCACGCGCGGTCCGCACCACACCCTGAAGCTGCGAGCTCATGCCGTTAAACGTCAGCGCCAGTTCGCTCGGCTGCATGTCAAACGGCATAAAGTTGGCGTCAATATCCAGTCCGGTGAGCTTGAGGTTACCCAACAACTGCGGACGCTCAGCATTGCCGGCCAGACGTAAGTCAGCGTTAAGGTTACCTGCCGCCTGCTCGCCACGCGAGAAGATGGCGTTCACCATCGCCAGCGAGAAGTTACGAATATTGACGTTGCCCGCGAGATTACGTCTGCCCTGCGGATCGCTCACCTGAACTTTACCGTCAAACTGACCGTTGTTCTGGATGCGAATCATCCAGCCGAGATCGGCACGGTTATTGCGAAGTTCAGCATCAAGGTTGAGCGTATCAAACGCGACCGGCAATGGGTTCTGGTTCACCACCTGCGTGACCTTCACGCCGCGCCCCTGGAGCGTGACCTTACCCTGCGGCAGGCCGCCATCGCTGTTCCAGCTGACGTCTGCTTTACCGCTAAACACACCGCTCGCCTGCGTTTGCTCTGGCATAAACGGTTTTAGCATGGCGAGGTCGAAGCGGTTGAGATTGACCAGCGCATGACCGCTGGCCCCCACATCAATGGTTTGCGGCACACACAGTTCCGCGTTGGGGTTATTCCAGCAATGTGGACCGACGCTGACTTTTTGCTCCTCAGCACGGAAATCGAGCGCCATCGCGCGCGACAGCGACCACGGACCAACCGGCGTATCAAAGCGCGTGTCACTCAACTCACCACGCCAGCGCTGCGCTTTACGGTCAAACGCACCGCTGAGCTTCAGGCCACCGGAGACCGGCTCGCCCTGAATGCGCAACTGTAGTTGGTGCTGCTGCTCGCTTCCTTTCGCATCCAACGACACCTGGCGGATATCCACGCCCGGCTGCTGTATGTTATTCACCTGGAGGTCAAGGTTACCGGCAATCTGCTCACCGGACTTCACGTCGCCTTTGAGCAACACGCGGGCAATGGACAACTCCTGCCAGCGCAGGCTGTTAGCGGTGAGATCGGCCTGAAGCTGCGGTGCCTCAAGCGTGCCAAGCACTTTTACCAGCCCTTTTGCCGTACCGCCAAGACCCGGCAGCGCATTATCCAGGTTCGGCGCATCAATGTTGGCATCCAGCGCCAACGCCTTATCGCTTAAATCGCCCTTAATATCGACCGTGTTTTTACCCAGGGCGGCATGCAGCCCTGGGATGTTCCACTGCATGTAGCTGTTGCCTTTCAGCTTGCCGTTCACGTCAACGCGGTTTTGCTTCACGTTGCCGGTAATTTTCAGCTCCGGCACGTCCATCTGCCAGCTACCGCCGTAGAGGCTGCCGCGGGTTTTAATCAGCCCGTCGAGCTTCGAGGGCCAGTCCGGTACAAATTTCGCGGTGTTAATGCCGTTAAGCGTCAATTCGCTGCGCCAGCTAATGGCCTGCTGCCAGTCGAGTACCGCCTTAAGGTCAATGTTGCCCTGGAGGGCGGCCACACGCAGCTTGTCGAGATTGACCTGCTGCTCGTTACCCTTTGCATCAAGCGTAATGGTGGCAGGCGGCACCTGCTCGCCTTTCACCGCAGTGCGAAACGACAACGTATAGTCGGTCATTTTGCCGGTAAGTTTGAGCTTCAGGTCATCTGCCTGGTATTCTTTCGCGCCGCTCAACGGCCAGTAGAGCTGCTTGCTGTTAATTTCAAGGTTAAGCGGCAGACCCGCCTCGGCAAGTCGCGTTTGCGCACGCACATCCACGCCTACCGGGCCGGATAAATTAACCCCCAGTTCCAGCTGCTCACGCAGTGCGCCGCCGATTTTCATTTTAACTTTTTCGCCTTTAAGCGGCTCAAAATTAAGGCTGCTGTTAAGCGTCATGTCCACCGGCCAGCTGTCGCGCAGCTGCGCGCTACCGCTGGCTGTCACCTGGCCTTTATCAGAGTCGATATCAAGCGTATCCAGGCTCATCTGTCCATCATTGCTGGTGACTTTGAGCAGCAGGCTATTGACCATGACGTCAGTGTCGCCGGTCAGACGCAGACGCTCACCGCGAAACTCCTGAATGTTGAGGTTAACCGGCAGATGCACATCGGCCATTTCCGGTAACAGCGGTTTTGAGAACATCTCGCGCAGCGTGTCGCCAAGCGGCGGCTCATTAGGGTCCGGTTTTTCAATCTTCGGCTCAACCACCTGCTCCTGCGCCACTTCAGCAGCCTTCGGCAAGGCTATCAGCAGCCCTTGCAGGCTGGTTGGCGTCAGCGTCAGGTTGCGCTCCTGCCAGTTCAACCCGGAGGTGAACGACATAACCGACACCGTGGTGTCATCAATCTTGAGATTGACGTTATCAAGCGCCACGCGGCTAAGGGTGATGGGGTAAGGCGTGCTGAGGTTAAGCGGGCCGCTGTCTTCTTCCTGCGCCGCAGGCTCTGACGGCGGCATTTTTTTGCTGTCGATAGCGACATTAATGTCTTTAAGCGAGAGGTCATTTACGCACAGGCTGCTGCTACGCAGACAACCGAGCTTGACCGCCAAATGCAACTCACCGGCGCGCACATCAACGCCTGGCTGCGTATATGTCACGTTTTTCAGCGTCAAATCGCGCCAGCCGCCGGTGACCTGACTAATTTCTAACCCCGGCACCCAGCGGTTAGCCGCTTTAAAGACAAGATGCAGGCCCGTGGTGGTTCCCACCAGGAAACCCACCGCGCCAATAATAAGGAGCAGTACCACCAGCACCGCGAGGCTAATTTTCTTCCAACGACTCATAGCTCAGGCCCCAGACCGATGTAGAACTGCAAACCGTGTTCCTCTTTATCACCCACTGGTACGGCAAAGTCGAGCTTCACTGGGCCAACCGGCGACTGCCAGCGCACGCCAACGCCTGCGCCCGTCTTAAAGTTGCTTTGCTTAATGTCGTTAACCGCTTCACCGGAATCGACAAATACCGCGCCCCACCATTTACCGGTCACGTTGTACTGGTACTCCACCGAGCCGGTAAGCAGTTTGGATGCCCCCGTCAACTTGCCTTCGTCGTCACGCGGCGAGAGCGATTTATAGTCATAACCGCGAATACTGCGATCACCACCGGCGAAGAAGCGCAGATCTGGCGGTACACGCTGGAAGTCGTTAGTTTCAATCCAGCCGACGTTGCCGCGCAGTACAAAGCGATGTTTGTCATAAAGCGAACGGATCCAGACGTTTTGCGCCTGTAGCACAACGAAGTCGACGTCAGAACCCCAGAGCGTGTCGGAGTAATCGATAGAATAGCGTTGAGAATCGCCCCAGGTTGGCATCAGGCCACCGCGTGAGCGGGTGCGACTGAGGCTGGCGCCGGGATAGAGAAGCATGGTGGTATTAGTTATGCTGCCTTGGGTAAAGTGGTCAAGACTCCAGCGCAGGTTTAGCGCGCGCTGCCAGCCGCTTTCCATATCCCAGTTGCGCGACAGCGCAAGCGTGGTGGAGTCTGCCTGGGTATCGTTAAGATCGGTGCGCTTAAAGCCGCCCTGTACGGTGTAATACTGCTCAAGCGGGCTTTTCAGCAGGGGAATTTTGTAGCTGAAATCGAGCTGTTGCTCAGGCGCGGAGATGCTGGCGCTGGAGGTAAAACTGTGCCCCCAGGAGTTAACCCAGGGCCGCTTCCAGGTTGCCTTAACACGCGGCCCAACGTCAGTGGAATACCCCACCCCAGTTTCAATGGTGTTACGGGTACGCGGACTGACCACGCCATGCAGAGGCAGCACTTTCGATTCGCGGGATTTATCAAACTCCGGCGCCACGACCACGGAATTAAACCAGCCAGTCGCCGCCAGACGGCGGTTCAGTTCAGCAAGCTCTGCAGAACTGTAGTAGTCGCCCTCTTCAAACGGCACCAGGCTGTGAAGATACTCTTCACGAATCTGCGAGCCTTCGAAAGTCACCTCACCAAAACGGTAGCGCTCGCCGCTGTCGTAATCAATGTCCCAGAATGCCTGACGGCGCTCGACGGAGACGCCCAGCTGGCTTTTTTTGAATTCACTGTCAAAGTAGCCTTTACGCAGTGCCACGCCCGTCAGACTGCTTTTAAAGCTGTCGTAGTCGCTGTGGTTAAGTACCGTGCCGATTTTCGGGCGTTTACCTAACAGCGCCAGGTAATCTTCATCCGTGCGCGCCCCACCGCGCAGGATGACATCCGTCCCGCCAATACGAACGGGCTCACCGGCCTGCACCTGTGCTTTCAATACTGGACGTCCACCGGCAGGTGGCGCGGGCAGCAGGACAAAATCAATAGTCGGCTCATAATAGCCGAGCGCTTTTAAGCCTTCACGGATAGCGTCGTCCACGCGCGCCTGGAAGCGACGGTCAGCCGACACTTCATCGCTTTCAATCGTAGAAAGCTGTGCGCGTACGTTCTTTTCCAGTGCGCCGCTCAGACCTTCTACCTGTAGCCTTACGGTGGCAGCACTGGCTAAACCACTGACCAGCCAGACTCCGGCCAGACATAAAATTCGAATACGTGGCACGTTTACTCCTGAATATCCCTTGTCTTTGCCTGTGGCAAAAACCTGTCGCCGCTCCACGGCTAAACAAATCCCCTGACTCCCAGGGGTTGAAAATTTGTTAATGTCCCAAAT
>JALAGK010000192.1 GCA_022712475.1 Enterobacteriaceae bacterium | reverse complement strand
GACGGTTGCGGGCAAAGTCCTGAGACAGGGTTTTCTGGGTGATTTCCCGCGCACTCAGCCCAAGCTTAGTCAGCTCGTCGAGATCCATGCGGAACCCACGCTTATTATTGGAAAACATGATAGTGCCACCGACGCGCAACAGGCGCTTGAGGTCGCGCATTAGCTGGATATGATCGCGCTGCACGTCGAACTCGGCCTCCATACGTTTGGAGTTGGAGAACGTCGGCGGATCGATAAAGATCAGATCGAATTTTTCGTCGCTGTCGCGCAGCCAGCTCAGGCAATCAGCCTGAATCAGACGGTGGGCACGACCGCTCAGGCCATTGAGACGCAGGTTACGCTCGGCCCACTCCAGATAAGTACGTGACATATCCACCGTGGTGGTGGAGCGTGCCCCGCCAAGACCCGCGTGTACGCTGGCACTGCCGGTGTAGGAGAACAGGTTTAGAAAGTCTTTGCCTTTGCTCATTTCACCAAGCATACGGCGTGCGATGCGGTGGTCGAGGAACAGGCCGGTGTCCAGATAATCGGTGAGATTGACCCACAGGCGTGCGTTGTATTCGCGCACTTCCATGAAATCCCCTTTCTCGGCCATCTTCTGATACTGATTTTTCCCCTTCTGACGCTCACGGGTTTTCAGCACCAGCTTGTTGGTCGCGCAGCCCAGTACTGACAGCGTTGCGGCAATCACGTCAAAGAGGCGCTGACGCGCTTTTTGCGGGTCAACGCTTTTCGGCGGCGCGTATTCCTGAATCACCACCCAGTCGGCATAGCGGTCCACCGCGACGTTATATTCCGGTAAATCGGCATCATACAGGCGGTAGCATTCAATGCCTTCCTGACGCGCCCATTTCTCAAGCTTCTTCTGGTTCTTGCGCAGACGGTTGGCAAAATCGGCAGCAATCTCCACCGGCTGGGTACCGCCCGGGTTTTCGGCCAGGCGATAGTTCTTCTGTACACAGTCCAGTGGGCCATTTTTCGCTTTAAACTGACGGTCAGCACGCAGTTGCAGGCAGCTTAATAGCTCCGGAGACGCGCTGAACAGCGAGAGGTTCCAGCCGCCGAATTTGGCCTTCATGATACGCCCGAGCAGGCTGTGCAGCGCAATCAGCGCCGGTTCACTCTCAAGGCGCTCACCATAGGGCGGGTTACTGATAACGGTGCCGTGCGGCCCTTCCGGCTGCGGATTGTCCAGTTGGGCCACGTCGCGCACATCAAAGCGAATCACATCCGCCAGCCCCGCACGACGCGCATTTACCCGCGCAATCTCCACCACGCGTGCGTCACTATCAGAGCCGTAAAAGCGTGAGCCATAGTCAGATAGACCGCGACGAGCGCGTACGTTGGCTTCTGCTGCCACTTCTTTCCACAGCGCCTCATCGTGATTCTGCCAGCCGTGGAACCCCCAACGGATACGGTGCAAACCCGGAGCACGGTCCGTTGCCAGCATCGCTGCCTCAATCAACAGCGTACCGGAGCCGCACATCGGGTCCAGTAAAGGGGTGCCCGGCTGCCAGCCTGAGCGCTGTACAATGGCCGCGGCCAGATTTTCTTTCAACGGTGCCGCGCCGGTACGGTCACGATAGCCACGCTGGTGCAGGCCTTCACCGCTCAGATCCAGCGCAATACTGGCAACGTCTTTGTTGAGCCACACATTAATGCGCAGATCCGGCTCTTCCTTGTCAACATTCGGACGTGCCAGGTTTTTACGGGTGAAGGAATCGACAATCGCGTCTTTCACCTTCAGCGCGCCGTACTGGCTGTTGCGGATTTCTTCATTGACGCCGCTAAAGTGCACAGAGAACGTGGCGCCCGGCGCCAGGATTGACGGCCAGTCCAGTGCCTGTACGCCCAGGTACAAATCAAGATCGCTAAATACTTTGCACTCGCTCAGCGGCAACAGAATGCGCGAGGCCAGTCGGCTCCACATCAGACTCTGATACAGCAGACGCGTGTCACCCTGGAAATGTACCCCACCCTGGACGACCTGGCAGTCCTGGGCGCCCAGGTTTTCAAGTTCGCTTTTAAGCAGCTCTTCGAGCCCGCGCGCCGTGCTGGCAAACAGAGAATTCATAATGTCACTTACTGATAAGGAAAATTGTCGCGCATTATAGCTAATCCGGGGCGCATGTCATAAAGTTGGCCTTTATTTCTTGCCTGCGGAGGACGCGTGCTTTCTCTTTCCCGGTTGTACATTCATCCTGTTAAGTCAATGCGCGGCCTGCGCATTTCACATGCCAAAGCCGGTATCAGTGGTCTGAATTTCGACCGCATTTTTATGCTGACGGAAACCGACGGCACCTTTATTACTGCCCGCCAACATCCGGAGATAGTGCTGTTTACCCCGGTCATGCTGGAAGACGGCCTGTGGTTGCGCGCGCCGGATGGCAGCGAGGACAGCGTGCGCTTTGCCGATTTCTCTGATACTGACGCGCCAACCGAAGTCTGGGGAAACCATTTCACCTCCTATGTGGCACCGCCTGCCATTAACCAATGGCTGAGCCGTTTTTTTAAGCGCGACGTGCAGCTGCGCTGGGTTGGACCCACGCTTACCCGACGCGTGAGAGCGCATGATGCGGTGCCGCTCGGCTTTGCTGACGGCTTCCCCTATCTGCTCACCAGCGAGTCTTCGCTACGTGACCTGCAAAAACGCTGCCCGGCGGGCGTGCGCATGGAGCAGTTTCGCCCAAACCTGGTCGTCACTGGTGCAGAACCCTGGGAGGAAGACCGCTGGCACGTGGTACGCATTGGCAGCGTAATTTTTGACGTAGTAAAACCCTGTACCCGCTGTGTACTCACCACCGTCAATCCGGAGCTGGGGAGTAAACATGGTGCTGGCGAGCCGCTGGCAACGCTACAGCGCTTTCGCGCCTCTGAAGACGGTAACGTCAACTTTGGGCAAAACCTGATTGCCCGTAATAGTGGGCTGGTGCGTGTAGGGGATGAGTTCGAGGTGCTCGAAACAGGTGATGCCCCCGTGTATGGCGCAAGCATCATTGAGGAAACGATAGCACCCGTGTCCGAACCTGGCGCACAGTTTAGCCTGCAATGGAACGACCAGCAGTTCCCGGGTAATAACCAACAACCGCTGCTGGAACAGCTTGAAAATCAGGGGATACGCATACCGTGGTCATGCCGCGCCGGGGTATGCGGCTGCTGTCGCATTCGGCTACTGGAAGGTGAAGTGAAGGCATTAAAGAAAAGTGCCGTCGCTGAGGACGGCACGATTTTGTGCTGCAGCTGTATCCCTGCGGGTCCGCTGCGGCTTAGCGAATGTTAAACTGCCTCGCGCTCGAAGGCCTGCTGTACCGGCATCGGGCGCAGCCTGTCATTCATGACTTTAATGGCATCGCCAAGCTGCATTGTGCGCCCGGCAAGACATAGCGCTGGCTGCGCCAGCAAGCAGAGCGAAGCGCTCTCGCCTGCCTCCGCCACCAGCAGATTTACCTGCTGTTCGTCCTCACTGAGCCAAACGCTGACGGCATCACCCGGTGCAGGCTGCCAGCTATCACCATGAGAGATAAAATGCCAGCTTTTTGGCATTTGAGGCTTAAGAAAACGAATGGAAACCAACGCGTTAAGCACCAGTTCAGCCCGCTGCTCAGGGCTTAATTCCAGCTCACGCGCGCGCTCGTCAAAAGAGAAATAAAGTGCAGCATCATCAACACAAAATCCGCAGTGGCTAAAGGCATCCGGGGTCAACATTTTGCCGGGAAAACGAGAACGAAATACCATCCCATTGGCCAGATCGAGCATCATACGATCGTGCTCTTCATCAAAATACCAACGCCAGTTATCGTCCGGTTTTATCCGCATAATTTCGACCCCTGCTTCTACGCCAACTTAATTCTGTGCGAATTCATGCTTCGCTTTTAAATGTCCCACTAGAAGAAAAGACCATAATGGGTAAATAAGCAACAATGGAGGGAATATAATGTAACCAGGGCCAAAAATAAAGCCCTGGCGGGGAGCAATCAGATATGTGTAACGATCTCTTTAATTAATGGCGGACCTTTATAAATAAAGCCGGAATAAATCTGAATCAGTGTGGCGCCAGCAGCGAACTTCTCACGCGCAGCCATCACAGAATCAATACCGCCCACACCTATAATCGGCAGCTGACCATTTAATTCCTGGGCAAGCTTGCGAATAATTTCTGTGCTTTTAAGCTGTAAAGGTCGCCCACTCAGTCCCCCTGTTTCATTGCTATATTTCATGCCACTGACAAGAGAGCGATCCAGCGT
>JALAGK010000191.1 GCA_022712475.1 Enterobacteriaceae bacterium | reverse complement strand
TATTGCCGCGACGACCCGTCCTGTCGTACTTGACCCAGCGCTGCTGCGGCCTGGCCGGTTTGACCGCCAGGTTGTGGTAGGGCAGCCGGATGTTCGCGGTCGTGAACAGATTCTTAAAGTGCATATGCGCCGCGTGCCGTTGGCACCGGATATCGACGCCGCTATCATCGCGCGCGGTACACCGGGCTTCTCAGGTGCCGATCTGGCAAACCTGGTGAACGAAGCGGCTCTGTTTGCCGCCCGTGGCAACAAGCGCGTGGTATCCATGGTTGAATTCGAGAAAGCGAAAGACAAAATCATGATGGGTGCGGAACGTCGCTCCATGGTGATGACGGAAGCGCAGAAAGAATCTACTGCTTATCATGAAGCGGGTCATGCGATTATCGGACGTATCGTACCGGAGCACGATCCGGTGCACAAAGTGACGATTATCCCGCGCGGTCGTGCGCTGGGTGTGACCTTCTTCCTGCCTGAAGGCGACGCGATTAGCGCCAGCCGTCAGAAGCTGGAAAGTCAGATTTCGACGCTGTACGGCGGACGTCTGGCAGAAGAGATAATCTATGGCGTTGAGCATGTTTCGACCGGTGCGTCTAACGACATTAAAGTGGCGACTAACCTTGCGCGTAACATGGTGACCCAGTGGGGCTTCTCTGAGAAGTTGGGGCCACTGCTGTATGCGGAAGAAGAAGGCGAGGTGTTCCTCGGGCGCAGCGTGGCGAAAGCCAAGCATATGTCTGATGAGACGGCACGCATCATCGATCAGGAAGTGAAGCTGTTGATTGAACGTAACTACGATCGCGCTCGCCAGATCCTGAACGACAACATGGACATTCTGCATGCCATGAAAGATGCGTTGATGAAGTATGAAACTATTGATGCTCCACAGATTGACGATCTGATGGCGCGCCGCGAAGTACGCCCGCCGGCAGGCTGGGAAGATCCGGCTGCGTCAAATAATTCAGACGACAATGGCAAGCCGCAGACACCGCGCCCTGTTGACGAGCCGCGTACGCCAAACCCGGGTAACACCATGTCCGAACAGTTGGGCGATAAATAAGTCATCTGATGACAGCGTAATATCAAAACCCCGGGCTATCCCGGGGTTTTTGTTTTTATAGTAACCCGGCATACTTTATCAGGCTGGCCACTGCGCACCCGGCTTCATGTTCATCTCAGCGAACAATTACAAGGAATCTTGATGAAACTCTTTGCCCAGGGCTCCATTCTGGACCTGTCCCATCCGCATGTGATGGGTATTCTCAACGTTACGCCGGACTCGTTTTCCGATGGTGGCAGGCATAACCAATTAGTGGATGCCGTGCGCCATGCCAATGAGATGATCAACGCCGGGGCAACCATTATTGACGTAGGCGGTGAGTCAACGCGTCCAGGCGCCAGTGAAGTCAGCACACAAGAGGAGCTGGAGCGCGTTATTCCCGTCGTAGAAGCACTTGCCCAACGCTTTGAGGTCTGGATTTCTGTCGATACCTCAAAAGCCGAGGTGATTGAAGAAAGCGCGCGTGCCGGGGCGCATATCATCAACGATATCCGTTCGCTCAGCGAGCCGGGGGCACTGGAGGCGGCGGCCGCTACCGGGTTGCCGGTGTGCCTGATGCATATGCAGGGTGAGCCACGAACCATGCAGCAGGCACCGCGCTATGAAAATGTGTTTGCCGAGGTGGAACGCTATTTTGCTGAGCAAATAGGACGCTGTGAAGCCGCTGGTATCGCAAAAGAGAAATTGTTGCTCGACCCCGGATTCGGTTTCGGTAAGAATCTGGCGCATAATTATGAGCTTCTTGCCCGACTTTCAGCGTTCCACCGTTTTGGCTTGCCTTTGCTGGTGGGAATGTCGCGTAAATCGATGGTAGGTCAGTTGTTAAACGTCGGACCAAACCAGCGTTTGAGCGGCAGCCTTGCTTGCGCGGTGATTGCGGCAATGCAGGGTGCGCAAATTATCCGCGTACACGATGTTAAAGAAACGGTAGAAGCGCTACGCGTGGTAGAGGCCACACTTTCTGCGAAGGAAAATAAACGCTATGAGTAACCATAAATATTTCGGCACTGACGGTATTCGCGGTCGCGTTGGCGATTCCCCGATCACTCCCGACTTTGTTCTGAAGCTGGGCTGGGCCGCAGGGAAGGTGCTGGCTCGTCACGGTTCACGTAAGGTGATTATCGGTAAAGACACCCGCATTTCTGGCTACATGCTGGAATCTGCGCTGGAAGCGGGTCTTGCAGCAGCCGGGCTGTCCGCTTCTTTTACCGGCCCCATGCCAACACCGGCGGTCGCCTATCTGACCCGGGCGTTTCGTGCCGAAGCGGGTATTGTGATTTCAGCGTCTCATAACCCGTTCTACGATAACGGCATTAAATTTTTCTCTATCGACGGCACGAAATTGCCAGATTCGGTCGAGGCTGCCATTGAAGCTGAACTTGAAAAAGACATCAGCTGCGTGGATTCCTCCCAGCTGGGGAAAGCCAGCCGTATTGTGGATGCCGCTGGCCGCTATATTGAATTCTGTAAAGGCACATTCCCGAATGAGCTGAGCCTTAACAAACTGAAAATTGTTGTCGACTGCGCTAACGGTGCGACTTACCACATTGCGCCTAATGTTCTGCGTGAGCTGGGTGCAGAGGTTATTGCGATTGGCTGTGAGCCAAACGGCGTTAACATCAACGACAAATGTGGGGCGACCGACGTTGGGCTTCTCCAGGAGCGTGTGCTGGCAGAGAAGGCCGATTTGGGTATTGCGTTTGATGGTGATGGCGACCGCGTGATGATGGTTGACCATGAAGGGAATAAAGTCGATGGTGACCAGATTCTCTACATCATCGCCCGTGAAGGCTTGCGCCAGGGCCAGCTGCGCGGTGGTGCCGTAGGCACGCTGATGAGCAATATGGGCCTTGAGCTGGCGCTTAAGCAGCTTGGAATTCCTTTTGAGCGCGCGAAGGTGGGCGACCGCTACGTGCTGGAAAAAATGCAGGAGAAAGGCTGGCGCATTGGTGCTGAAAACTCCGGCCACGTCATTCTGCTTGATAAAACCACGACCGGTGACGGCATTGTCGCGGGGCTACAGGTTCTGTGCGCGATGGCGCGCAACGATATGAGCCTCCAGGACTTGTGCAGCGGTATGACGTTGTTCCCGCAGGTGCTGGTTAACGTGCGCTTTACCGCAGGCAGTGAAGATCCGCTGCAAACTGATACGGTCAAACAGGCCACTGCCGCCGTAGAAGCAGAACTTGGTAAGCGTGGTCGTGTGCTATTGCGTAAATCCGGTACCGAGCCGCTGATTCGCGTGATGGTGGAAGGTGAAGACGAAGCGCAGGTGATTGCGTTTGCTAACCGTATTGCCGATGCAGTAAAAGCTGTTTGATAATTTTTAGGCGTTAAATGGTGAAAAAGGCGGCATTGCCGCCTTTTCTTTCATCAACTTCCGCCCAGAATGGTGTTTTTTTCCGCAATCGATACAATGTCAATAAATTGCCCTTGCACAGGGCAACACCTTTGGATAGTATTCAGACCCGCTTCAGTGGGGAACGGAAACACTCTTCACTATTGCTTGGTGGAAGCACAGGTCGCGGTAATGCCGCAAGGAACAGGTCGATTATGTACGAAGCTCTTTTAGTAATTTTCCTTATTGTAGCGGTGGCGCTGGTAGCCCTGATCATGCTGCAGCAAGGTAAAGGCGCTGATCTGGGAGCATCCTGCGGCGCAGGCGCATCTGCCACGCTGTTTGGTTCCAGCGGTTCCGGGAACTTCATGACCCGTACCACTGCGATTCTGGCGACACTGTTCTTTATTATCAGCCTTGTGCTGGGTAACCTGAACAGCAACAAAACCAGCAAAGGAAGCGAGTGGGATAATCTGACTCAGCCTAAAACTGAACAGACTCAGCAGACGGCGCCGACTCAGCCGAGCAGCGATATCCCGCAGTAAAACGTAAGAGTCAACTTCAGTCCGGCACAGGCTTGTCGGACGTCGTAAAAAGTGCCGAGGTGGTGGAATTGGTAGACACGCTACCTTGAGGTGGTAGTGCCCAATAGGGCTTACGGGTTCAAGTCCCGTCCTCGGTACCAAATCCCGGTAAAATTTGCATTTTTACCAACGTAGGTGTACGATACGCCACGTTTCTGACGCGGGGTGGAGCAGCCTGGTAGCTCGTCGGGCTCATAACCCGAAGGT
>JALAGK010000190.1 GCA_022712475.1 Enterobacteriaceae bacterium | reverse complement strand
TTGGGGACATCAAAGAAAAGCAGTGGCACTAATTATGACTGACGCTTCCCTGAAAAGTTCACGGTTTTTTTTAAAAAAATAATGTTTTTTCTTAACGCCGTCATCCGGCTCCCGGCCAGATAATCACAATGAGCGTTCCCGCAAGGGTTAACAGCACGTTGGCGATGGCGTAGGTACCTGCGTAGCCCAGTGCAGGAATGTTGCTGCGCGCGGTATCACTGATGATTTCCATCGCCGGAGCACAGGTGCGTGCCCCCATAATGGCACCGAACAGCAGCGCGCGGTTCATTTTCAGTACCCAGGCACCAAACAGGAAACAAATCGCAACCGGTAGCAGGCTTACCAGTAGGCCGGAGACCAGCATTTGCCAGCCGACCTGGCCCAGGCCGTTACCAATGCCGCTCCCGGCGCTCAGGCCGACTCCCGCCATAAACACCATCAGACCAAACTCTTTGACCATGTTCAGTGCACCCTGTGGAATGTAGCCAAAAGTAGGGTGGTTGGCACGCAGGAAGCCGAGCATGATGCCTGAAAACAGCAGCCCGGCGGCATTACCGATGCTAAAGCTGAATGAACTGAACTGAAAGGTGATCATCCCAATCATCAGTCCGACAATAAAGAAGGCGCAAAAGGCCAGCAGGTCGGTGACCTGGCTGTGAATGGAGATAAAGCCGATGCGGTCAGCGACGGTTTTTACGCGTCGTGCATCTCCGCTTACCTGTAAGACGTCGCCTTTATTCAGGACGATATTGTCATCAATGGGCATCTCAATCTGGCTGCGGATAACGCGGTTAAGAAAGCAGCCATGATCGGTGAGCTTAAGCTGACCTAAACGTCGCCCTACGGCATTGTGGTTTTTGACCACAATTTCTTCGGTAACGATACGCATGTCGAGCAGGTCTCGGTCAAACACCTCTTTACCGTTGCGAAAGCTGGGGTCAAGGCGGGCGTGTGCATCGTGATAGCCGACCAGCGCGATTTCATCGCCTACCTGCAGTACTGCGTCGCCGTCTGGTGTGGCCAGAATCCCGTTACGGCGGATACGCTCAATGTAGCAGCCGGTCTGGCGGTAAATACCCAGCTCACGCAGATTTTTGCCGTCGGCCCAGGCAACCAACTCCTGACCGACGCGATAGGCGCGAATCACCGGCAGGAAGACTTTACGATTGGCATCAGTATCCAGCCCGCGCTCACGGGCAATCTGCTGGGCGCTGGTTTGCAGGTCCTGATGCTGTAATTTAGGCATATAGCGTGCACCGAAGATAAGGCTTACAAGGCCGATCAGGTAGGTGAGCGCGTAGCCAAGACTCAATTGATCAAGCGTAAGTGCCAGCTCCTGACCGGAAAGGCTTGAGTGGCGCAGCGTATCACCCGCGCCCACCAGCACGGGCGTTGAGGTCATCGCGCCTGCCAGCATCCCGGAGGTGAGACCAATGCCCCAGCCAAACACCTTGCCCAACCCAAGCGCAATCAGCAGAGCGCTGCCCACCATGACCAGCGCCAGCATCAGATAGTTTTTGCCATCGCGAAAGAAAATGGAAAAAAAGTTAGGTCCGGCTTCGACGCCAACGCAGAAAATGAACAGCATAAAGCCGAGATTTAGCGCATCGGTATTTATCGCAAAATGCTGCTGGCCGAGTAATAAAGAAACAACTAAAACACCAATGGAATTACCTAGTTGCACCGATCCCAACCGTAACTTACCCAGGCACAGGCCGAGGGTCAGGACCACGAATAGCAGCAGGATGTAATTCCCGGTTAACAAATCTGCGACGTTTATATTCACGGAGGCTAACTTCTTGTTTACCAGTAAACTGTTGAATGCGATGGTTTTTTGCGTTAGTGTCCTTGTCCAGGAACGTCTGCTGTTAAGACCAACCGCATTATAAGAAATATCAATTCTACGCCCTCACGGGACGCCGTTAGTTTAATCGTATTAAGAATCAACGGCCAGTATGAATACCGCGTTGTTTTTCAGTTTGTTTTGGCACTGGATTGCCTTTGATTTTATCGAGTAAGAGACTCGCCAGGGTCAAATAGTTGAAATTGGACTGAAACGATGTCTGGAGGAGTGCTGGTGATGAGCCGTCATTCATGGCCGGGAATTGCCTGCGGCTTTATGCTGTTTATTCTCGTCTTTTTATACGAAAAACTGTCCGCTTCGCCGGACAACACACTGGGTAAGGCTGATTTAGGGATGCTGCTTTTTGTGGTGCCGGGTCTACTGGGTGGGTTGTTGCTGCGTAATGGTTCGTTGTATAAACCGCTTTATGGTGTACTGCTGGCTCTGCCGGTGTGCTTTGCGCTGGCCCATTTCTGGCGACTGGCTGTACGCCCTGCGGTTCAGGAAATCGCCTGGCTGTTCAGCTCGGTGTTCTGGTGTGCCATCGGCACCTTTACCTCTTTGTTTATTAACACACTTCGCCGCCGCATTCGTATCTACTGGCGTACTCACGCGCGTCCGTAGGGGCGCGCCAGATTGCTGACAAAGAAGAAAAAACGGTTTTTTTTCCTTCTTTGTGATGAGCAGGCGAAAATCAATCATTTGATTTTCTTTATTTTTTATTGGCTGTCATCCATCCTGTCTGAGACAGGATGAGGTTTGTCATCAGTCTCACGCGCCCGTAAGGGCGCGTGACGTTAAACCGGCTTCGTCATTGCCAGGTTATACTGTCCCGGCAAAGGTAACAGGAGAGTGACATGCGCGCGTTTAACGCAGTGCCAAAACCGGTACTGGTGCTGGAATTACTGGGAATGGTGCTGCTGGCACTGGCGTACTTTTCTATTAACCACGTTATTTCCCTGCCGTCGCCGTTTGATAGCGCGACCGCCGCCGTGGTGATGGTGTTCTGCGGCATTGCACTGATGCTTCCTACTGCCATGATGATTCTCTGGGCCGTGGCCCATAACGTTGCTCCGCTGCTGATAAAGCCGCAGGGCGAATCACATTCACGCAAGGATAAAAGAGATGACGCCGACGATTGATCTATTGTGCGCGCACCGTTCCATTCGCCATTTTACCGACAAGCCCATCAGCGAGGCACAGCGTGCGGCCATTATCGCAGGCGCACAGGCAACCTCCAGCTCCAGCTTTTTACAGTGCACCTCTATTATTCGTATCACCGATAAGGCTATGCGTGAGCAACTGGTGACGCTGACCGGTGGGCAGCAGCATGTGGCACAGGCCGCTGAGTTCTGGGTGTTTTGCGCGGATTTTAACCGCCACCTGCAAATTTGCCCTGAAGCGGAACTCGGACTTGCCGAACAATTACTGCTTGGCGTGGTTGATACCGCAATGATGGGCCAAAGTGCGCTTATCGGTGCTGAGTCGCTCGGGCTTGGCGGGGTATACATTGGCGGTATTCGCAACAGCATTGAAGCCGTCACCGAACTGCTGGAATTACCTGAGCATGTGCTGCCGTTGTTTGGTCTGTGTCTGGGCTGGCCTGCGGATAATCCGGACCGTAAACCGCGCTTGCCTGCGTCCATTGTAATGCACGAAAATCATTACCATAAGGTTGATGCGAAAGCGCTGGCGGACTACGACGAGCAGCTGGCGCAATATTATCTCTCACGCAACAGCAATAATCGCCGCGATACCTGGAGCGACCATATTCGTCGAACAATTATTAAAGAGAGCCGTCCGTTTATCCTTGATTATCTGCACAAACAAGGGTGGGCTACGCGTTAAGAAAACCGCCGCGCAGGCGTTAACGCGATGATATGATGCGCGCTTTGTCGATTCATGCTGCCAAATTGAGAGGTTAAAGGTGAGAATCGCCATTTTATCCAGGGACGGTACACTCTGGTCATGCAGACGCCTGCGAGAGGCCGCTATTCAGCGCGGTCACCTGGTGGATATTATCGATCCGCTCTCCTGCTATATGAACATCAATCCGGCGGCGCCATCGGTACACGATAAAGGCCGTCAGCTTCCCCATTATGACGCAGTCATTCCGCGTATCGGTTCTGCTATCACTTTTTACGGTACCGCCGTGCTGCGCCAGTTTGAAATGATGGGAAGCTGGCCGCTCAATGAGTCTGTGGCTATCACCCGCGCGCGCGATAAGCTGCGCTCCCTACAGTTGTTAGCACGCCAGGGTATTGACCTGCCAATTACTGGTTTTGCCCATTCACCGGATGATACCAGCGATCTTATCGATCTCGTGGGCGGTGCGCCGCTGGTGGTAAAGCTGGTGGAGGGCACAC
>JALAGK010000002.1 GCA_022712475.1 Enterobacteriaceae bacterium | reverse complement strand
TTCAAGGGCGAAAGGGGCAACACGAATGACTCGCCACGGGGCAAAAAAACGCGCTTCTGACCAGGGCCACAGCCAGCCTACGCCGTATCCACCGGAGGTGACGGCATCCAGCAGGCTGTGCGATAGCAGCGACACGCTGAGAAATGCCCAGCAGTGTAAAAGGCGTGCTTTAAACCAGCGTCTTCCAGCCCAGGCCAGCAGCAGCGGTACAACAAAAGCAAACAGCAGTGAGTGAGTAAAACCACGATGGCCGAAGACATTACCGTAGGCGATGCCAAACTGAAAGGCCAGCACGTCGGCGTCAGGTAGCATGGCAAGCGCGATGCCCGCCAGCATCAGTCGTGGTGGAATTATTTTGCCGCCAAGACCTAACCCAAGGCAAAGCGGTACGGCAGCGTGCGTAACAATGGTTGGCATTACCTGCTCCAGAAAGCAAAACAGCGACTATAGCAGCCGCTGTTTGGGTGTAAACCAGAGATAAGCCAGGTTTTGAAGGCGGCAAGAAGGCCACCTTAAATCAGGCGATAACGGTAATGCTGTTACCGCCAAAGCTCACCGTCTGTCCCGCCACGATTTTACAGCGCTTACGGGTTTCAACGGCGCCATCAACGCTGACTTGCCCATCGGCAATTAGCAGTTTTGCCTGGGCGCCGCTTTCGCTCCAGCCTTCAAGCTTCAGTAAGTCACACAGTTCAACGTGTGGATGTTTACCCAGGGAAAATGTCGCCATCTTATACGTCCTCCACGTCGTGATACTCTTCGCATGCCTGTAGCGTATTCTGAATAAGTGTTGCCACCGTCATGGGGCCCACGCCGCCAGGCACCGGCGTGATATAAGAAGCGCGCTCGGCGGCACTTTCATATTCCACATCGCCCACCACTTTGCCACTCTCAAGGCGGTTGATGCCTACGTCAATAACGATAGCGCCTTCTTTAATCCACTCACCCGGAATAAAGCCTGGTTTGCCGACAGCGACAATAAGCAGATCGGCGTTTTCAACATGCTGACGCAGATTTTTGGTGAAACGATGGGTGACCGTGGTCGTACAGCCCGCCAGCAGCAATTCCATGCTCATCGGACGGCCAACAATGTTAGAGGCGCCAATCACTACGGCATTGAGACCGTAAGTGTCAATGTTATAGCGCTCGAGCAGTGTTACGATACCGCGCGGCGTGCACGGGCGCAGGCGAGGTGCTCGCTGGCACAGGCGGCCCACGTTATAGGGATGAAAGCCATCCACGTCTTTATCCGGCGCGATGCGCTCCAGCACCTTCACGTTATCAATGCCCGCTGGCAGCGGTAGTTGCACCAGAATGCCGTCGATAGTGTCATCTGCGTTGAGCGTGTCGATAAGTTCCAGCAGCTGTGCCTCAGAGGTGGTATCCGGCAGATCGTAAGAACGAGAGATAAACCCGACTTCTTCGCAGGCCCGGCGTTTACTGCCTACGTAAATCTGTGACGCAGGGTTATCACCGACCAGTACGACAGCGAGCCCTGGCGCGCGTTTGCCGGCGGCCAGGCGGGATGAGACTTTTTCCGCTACTTCAAGGCGTACCTGCTGCGCAATCGTTTTACCGTCAATAATCTTTGCTGCCATTGGAGAGAAGATTCCATCAGTTACAAGTGAGAGGGGGACAGCGCATATTCTGGCAGAAGCGCGCGGCGCTGTCAGTTACCGATTGCGTTTTGTCCTGGTCTGGCTAAAGCGCGTTAGTAAAATGAATGAGATGGTGGCGAGGATGTCTATTTACCAACCATTTGCAGGGAGAAGCCATTGACTCACCTGGCGTTGAACGTATAATTCAGCCACTTCGCATTATGAAGCACTTCACAATGCGCCCTTAGCTCAGTTGGATAGAGCAACGGCCTTCTAAGCCGTGGGTCACAGGTTCGAATCCTGTAGGGCGTACCATTTAAAATCAAAGTATTACTTCTCTTTCATCTCCTCCTGATGTTCCATATGAGACATCACTGTCAAAAAAGCATCAATTTGCCGTGCAGGCCTGGTAAGAGATTTGGTGCAGGGTGTGTCTGTGTGTGACTGTTATCGACTTCAGGTCACTATTTCCTGACGCACCCACCACCACAGACATTGCTTTTATTAATCAACTTCCCCACGTATGGCGTTCGTTCTGAAGGTGAAAATCCTTCATACTCATGGAGCTGGATGCGAGTTTTATGACCACAGTGATAATCACAGGTAATATCAAAAAGCCTATTCATAGCAACAATGCTACAGGCGCATCATGACGTGAATTATCCAGTCCCGGTAACAGTGTCGCCGTGACAGTAAGCGGTTCTTCATTCATAGCGGTGCAATAATACGCCAGCAGGGCGCGCAGGTAAAAATATAGCGATTCAGTCTGTTGAGGCGACTGGCAAAAGAAGAAGATTCTGACATTTACTGCGATGGTGAAACTTTAAACATATGGCATTCAATGAGGTGTGAAATAACTCCTTGTTTTTACTGCCGCTTCGCTATCTTTGCCGGGTATGTCAGCTAAGCTGAATGTGTAGCAAATGCTACCTACATAATTCAGGAGTTCGAAATGAGCAAATTCACTGTTTCTAAAGAACAACCGAAGCATAACGACAAAACGCATAAAGATACTGAAAAATCACCTAAGCATGACAAAAAGTAGTTGTGCTTAAACTGTAGAGGGGGATGCATGGTTGATAAACCAGATATTGATAAGCCTCTACCAGATGAGCCGGATATTATAAATCCGGATGTTGACCCGGCTCTGCCTGACGTAGACCCGGAAGTTGACCCGGATGACATTCCGGATGGAACTGAAAAATTACGTTGAGTTCCTGAATACTAAGCCTCGCTGACGCGGGGTTTTTTTATGTCTGTAATAAATGCGTGATGCCCGGTGCAATTCCCGAGCCCTGTAAAAATATGCGTCATAGAGACACTGTTAAAAAAGCGACAAGCAATTTTTGCTAAGGGGTATGCATAGATGCAGCAACGAATGACGAGAATAGAAATGGCACTCGGTGAGCGCCATTATTTGACAATTATCTTGTTGTAGGTGGGATGAGGCAGTTTCATCTCCCATCACCTTGCCAGTAACATTGTATCGCAAAACTGGATGCACTTATCGACAGCAGTACCGCGGCAAGAATAATTTTCTTCATAGGCTAACTCCTTTTAACGTAGGTAAACCTGGTAATCGTCCAGCGAAAAGTAACCAGGTAATGACAGGGTAACTCACAAGTAATGGCTTGGTTTGTAATCATTAATAACTCTAAGGTATTTAAGGCCTGCTAGAGTGATGAAGGGCGAGTTTTGTTCAGCTTTAAATCTCGTAAAAAACTGCTTGTACTGAATAAATGGAATACAACTC
>JALAGK010000189.1 GCA_022712475.1 Enterobacteriaceae bacterium | reverse complement strand
TTCTTATTGTGTGGCGGATCTGGAAGATGCCGTTGAGAAAAATATATTTACCGTGGAACAACTCTATCAGCATCTTTATGTACGCTGGGGGGAACATCGTTCAGGAGATATTTTTTCTCAGGTGGTGCATGAGGCCTGGGAGAAATCCCGTGCAAATAATATGCGACGCAGCACTGAAAACCAGTTCTTTATGTATTTGCGCGTCAATACGCTCAATAAGTTGGTGCCTTATGCAGCGCAGCGCTTTATTGATAATATTGCCCAAATCTTCGCCGGTAGTTTTAATCAGGCGCTGCTTGAGGATGAGAACCCGGCTAGCCGTTTGCTCGATGTGTATAAAAACGTGGCGGTACAACATGTGTTTAGCCATCCCGAAGTGGAGCAGCTGGAGCTACAGGGATACCGCGTCATCAGCGGTCTGTTGGATATCTACAGCCCGCTTTTAATGCTGCCATTGGCAGAGTTCCAGCAAATGGTCAACGAAGACAGCGTGCGACATTTGCCGATTGAAACCCGGCTTTATCACAAATTATCGTCCAGCCACTGCCTTGCATATAAAGATGCCGTCGATAAACTTTCTCGTAGCAACCCGCATTATGAAGTGTGGGAGTTCTATTACCGTTGTCGTCTTATTCAGGATTATATCAGCGGAATGACCGACCTTTATGCCTGGGATGAATACCGCAGATTGATGGCGGTGACGTAATGATTTTTACTTTTGTAAAGAACGCCAATAAATTTTTACTTTTTCCCTGGTATGAGCAAGGGAACTTCACGATATAAATATCACTCTGATATGTCGTTCATATCACAGTTTTTTGCCCAACAGGTAAATTGAGATACAAAGATGAAAAAAACCACGTTAGCAATGAGTGCGCTGGCTCTGAGTCTGGGTTTGGCGCTGGGCCCGGTGTCCGCTATCGCCGCTGAGACCGCTTCTTCCGTCACGTCGCCGCAGCAGATGCCAAGTCTCGCGCCGATGCTGGAAAAAGTGATGCCATCAGTGGTGAGCATTAACGTAGAAGGGAGTACTACGGTTAATGCAGGCCGCATGCCGCGTAATTTACAGCAGTTCTTTGGTGATGATTCACCGTTTTGCCAGGATGGGTCACCGTTCCAGGGCTCACCGCTGTGCCAGGGCGGCCCGGGCGGCGGGGGCAACCAGCAGCAGAAATTTGCAGCGCTGGGTTCCGGCGTGATTATTGATGCTGCTAAAGGCTATGTTGTCACCAATAACCATGTCGTGGATAACGCGACCACCATTAAGGTGCAACTGAGCGATGGGCGCAAATTTGACGCCAAAGTTGTGGGTAAAGACCCACGTTCTGATATTGCGCTGCTGGAACTTAAAGAGCCGAAAAACCTGACGGCAATCAAACTGGCTGATTCCGATACGCTGCGCGTGGGCGACTATGCGGTCGCTATCGGTAATCCGTACGGGTTGGGTGAAACCGTGACCTCCGGGATTGTTTCCGCACTTGGCCGCAGTGGCCTGAACGTTGAAAATTACGAAAACTTTATCCAGACCGATGCGGCGATTAACCGTGGTAACTCCGGTGGTGCGCTGGTTAACCTCAACGGCGAGCTTATCGGTATCAACACTGCGATTCTTGCACCGGACGGCGGCAACATCGGCATTGGTTTTGCTATCCCAAGCAATATGGTGAAAAGCCTGACCGGTCAGATGGTTGAGTTTGGCCAGGTTCGCCGAGGCGAGCTGGGTATTATGGGCACTGAGCTGAACTCCGATCTTGCAAAAGCGATGAAGGTTGATGCGCAGCGTGGTGCCTTTGTAAGTCAAGTCATGCCGAACTCCTCTGCTGCTAAAGCGGGTATTAAAGCAGGTGATGTGATTGTTTCCATCAACGGCAAACCAGTCAGCAGCTTTGCTGCGCTGCGCGCTCAGGTGGGGACGATGCCGGTAGGCAGCAAGTTCACGCTTGGCCTGTTGCGTGAAGGCAAAGAGGTGAACGTCAATCTTGAACTGCAGCAGAGCAGCCAGACCCAGGTTGACTCTTCCAGCATCTTTAACGGTATCGATGGCGCTGAGATGAGTAACCATGCTGGTAAAGATAAAGGTGTTGTGGTTAACAGCGTGAAGGCAAACTCTCAGGCTGCACGCATTGGTCTGAAGAAAGGCGACATTATCGTTGGCGCGAACCAGCAGCCGGTTAAGAACATCGCCGAATTGCGTAAGATCCTCGACGCCAAACCGTCGGTGCTGGCATTGAATGTACAACGCGGCGATACCTCGCTTTATCTTCTCATGCAGTAAACTTTTCTCTTCCTTAGCTACTTTCAGGGCCGCATTTGCGGCCCTTTTTTTGTGATGTTTGCCACAACTCCCGGATTCCTGACCAGGGCTTGTGCAGTTGCACAATGTTGTTGTGGTTCTGCTGGCTTATGCTGGTACGTCGGCGTTATTTTCAGGAGCATATTATGGCGGGCTGGCATCTGGATACGCGAATGGCACAGGAAATTGTGGCGCGTACCATGCGTATTATCGATACCAACATCAACGTGATGGACGCACGCGGGCGTATTATCGGCAGCGGCGACAGGGAGCGTATTGGAGAGTTGCACGAAGGCGCGTTGCTGGTGCTTGCGCAGGGCCGGGTGGTGGACATTGACGATGCCGTGGCTCGCCATCTGCATGGTGTGCGCCAGGGGATA
>JALAGK010000188.1 GCA_022712475.1 Enterobacteriaceae bacterium | reverse complement strand
ATCCACCACCCGGTCGGCAGAGGCAATGGTCGAGGGACGGTGAGCTATCATCACGCGCGTAATGTTGAGTGCCCTGATTGCGGTATTGATCTGCGCTTCATTATCACTATCAAGGTGGCTTGTGGCTTCATCCAGAAACAGAATCGCCGGGCGACGATAAAGCGCGCGGGCTATCAGTAACCGCTGCTTCTGACCGCCGGAAAGACTGCTGCCAAGCTCGCTTATCAGCGTTTCATAACCCATCGGCATGCGCATAATGTCTTCATGGATGTTGCACAGCATGGCGCATTGCAGCATCAGTTTGGCATCTGGTGTACTGTCAAAGGAGGTGATGTTCTCCTGCACCGAACCGGCAAATAGCGTGTCATCCTGCAAGACGGTGGCAATACAGGCGCGATAGCGGGCAAAACCGGCCTGTTGGATGCTGATGCCATTAATGCGGATCTCCCCACCCTGCGGCTGTACCAGGCCTGCCATGATTTTCATGAGCGAGGTTTTGCCCTCACCGGAGGGGCCGGTAATGGCGAGACTTTCCCCTGGCGCCACCTCCAGCGCCACCCCCTGGAACAGCGGCGGTGAGAGCGCGTCAAACTGGAACGTCAGCCCTTCAACAGCAAGCGATGCGGGTTTACCTGGTGTGACCAGCGGCAGTCCCGCCCCGGACACCTCCTCCCCACCTGGCTCCGGCTCCGTGAGAGCAATATCGGCCACCCTACCGGTATGTAGCGACAGCATACGAAGCTGGAGCGCCATATTCAGCAGGTTGGCTGCGCGGTCAGCAAATTGCCCCCGATAGGTGTTAAACGCCACAAACATCCCAAGTGTAATATGACCGTCAATCACCTGGTTTGCCGCCAGCCACAGCAGCGTTATCTGTTCCAGAGAAGAGATAAGCGTATTGCCGCCGGAAAACAGCATTTCATAGCGTGTTTTGCGCACAGTGGTGTTGGCACTTTCAACGTTGAGATTCATCCACGCCTGCGCACGCTGGCTGGACAACCCCAGCGCCTTCATAGTGCCCATACCGTACAGGGTTTCCATAAAATGCGAGCCTGCGCGAGCATTACGCACAATCTGTTCTTCACTGGCACGCCGCCATGCACCGTAGGTAGACAGGCGAAAAATAATCCAGCCTGCGGTAAACGCCAGCACGACCCACACCAGCCAACCGCCGTATAAGAACATCATCACCAGCAGGCCAATGGACATAATGCCGTCCATGATGCTATTTACCACGTTGGTGGTAAGCGTTGTGCGCAGCGTATCGAGCGAGATAAAACGCGACTGAATATCTCCCAGGCGCCGCTTTTCAAAGTAATCCAGTGGGAGCGCCAGTAAATGATCGAACAAGCGTGATTTCCACTGAATATCAATAAGCGTGCTCATCACAAGCGACATCCAACCGCGCGTCATACTCACAGCGGTTCGAAAGATAACAAAAAACAACAGACCCAAGCAGATAAGCGTCAGCAGACCGACATCGCTTGAGGGGATAACGTGGTCCATTACCAATTGCATCCCCACCGGCATGAGCAGGTTTACCGACTCAATCAGCACAGAAAAACAGAACAGCTTTGCCAGCGTTGGCCCCAGGCCGCTCACTGTTTTGGTCAACGTGCGCAGTTTAAGTGTCGCACGCGGTGCCTGCTCCTGGGTGGCAAAGCTTTCAGAAGGCCACAGCTCCAGCGCCACGCCGGTAAAATGGCCAGAGGCTTCCTGCATAGCCAGCACACGTCGCCCGGCGGCCGGGTCGTGAATCACCAGTCGGTTACCATGCACCGCCACCAGCACTACAAAATGATTCATGTCCCAGTGTAAAATACACGGCGTTTTCAGTGCTCCCAGGTCATCCATATCAAGACGCAATGCCCGGGTTTTGAGACCACTGCTGGTCGCAATATCCATAATCTGGCGCAGCGTGGCGCCGCGCATAGATAGCCCCGCACGCCGCCTCAATGTCAGAAGATCGGTAGGCTGACCGTGGGCGGCGGCAATCATGGCAAGGCACGCCAGACCACACTCTGCGGCCTCGGTCTGCAAAATTACCGGGATACGGCGGCGTAGGTTTAACCCCAGGCGCGCGGCAAGCTCCTTGAGTGCATCAGCGGTCATGTACGCTTCCTGTTACGCTGCTCTTGAGCGTGTAATAAGGTGAAAGGATCCACTGCCAGAGCGGGCGGTTTTCGAGAAATACCGTTGATTCGGCCTGCATACCGCTGCTGACCGGCGGCGGTTTACCTTCCAGCGCCAGGCCCGTCAGATCAGGCTTTACCAGCGCTTTAAACCAACCGTCGCTGACGTTGCCCGCCATGTCACGCGGCGCGCTGGCATATCCGGCGATTTCTTTTGCCGGTACTGGCGCTCGTGAGATGGATTCAATTTGCCCGGGAAACTGACCATATTTCTGAAACGGAAACGCGGTATAGCGCAGGTTGATGTGATCGCCCCTATGCACCCAGGGAATGCTTTCTCCAGGCAACCAGATAACCATACGCCCGGCATCCTTCTCCAACGGTACCAACTGCACCAGACTATCGCCCAACCCACCCATCTGCCCCTGCGTGACGCTCAGT